>CALQQQ010000010.1 GCA_943332745.1 Opitutus sp. GAS368
CCGGCACCGTTGGGCCCGAGGAAACCGACGACCTCGCCGCGAGCGACCGCGAAGGAGACGTCGTGCACAGCGCGGATGGTGCCGTACGACTTGGACAGGTTCTTGGCTTCAATGAGGGGCATGGCGGAAAATTAGCGGGATTGAGGGGTGCCCATGACGGCGAGGCGGATATCCGCCTGTTGGAGTCGCTCCGCGATGCGGAGGATGAGTTGCTGGTTGAACTCCAGCTGCTTCACCGCGGCGGCGGGGTGGTACCAGTACATGAGACGGATATTGACGGCCCAGTCGGCAAACTCGGTCACATGGACAAGCGGTGGATGGCTGGGCTGGGAGCCTTCGTGGTTCATCAGTAGTTCGCGGACGATGGCAACGGCTTCGCGGACCTTCTCGGCTGGCGTGTTGGCCTCGAGGTGAACGAGGTCCTGTGCGCGGATGAAATCGCGGCGGGTGATATTGACGATGGCGCGCGTGGCGAGGTCGCCGTTCGGGATGGCGAGCTTCTGGCCGTCGAGCATCATGATTGTGGTCGAGCGCAGGCCGAGTGACTCCACCTTGCCTTCATGCGTGCCGATGTTGATAAAGTCACCGAGGGTGAAGGGTTGGTCGACGATGAGCATGACCGCACCAAAGACGTTCTTAATCGTGTCTTGCGAGGCGAAGGCTAGGCCGACAACGGCACCGGCGAGCAGGCCGAGGATCGCTTCCGAGGACTTCGGATCGATGATGGAGATAGCCTTGAAGGTGCCAACGAGGATGACCGTGATGCGGACGACCGTGGAGAACATCGGGACGAGGATGTCGTCCAGCTTGTTCTCGGACTGGTCGGCGACCTTCTGGGCCCAGGCAATCGGGATGGCGACCAGGTAGAAGACCGCGGCGGTGTGTGCCAAGGAGCAGAGGAAGGTCCCGCTCGTGACGGCGAAATTCAGCCAGCCGATATAGGCGAGGGCGTCCTTGAAGTCCTTGATGAGGAAAAGAAGGGTATAGGCTGGGAGGATGAAGGGGAGGGACTTGCCGAGAGCGGCGACGGCGGATTCCGCGATCGGGCTGCTACCGAACTTCGTCGAAATCCAGCGCATGAGTTTGCTGGCCACCCAGCCGACAATATAGGCGACGGCGATGAAGCCGATGGCGTGGATAATGATTTTGCTCCAGTCCTCGGGCGCCTTGGCGACGACCTTATGGAGGTCGCCGATGATGAAGTGATCCACGTGGACGGTGGAGGGCAAGGTGGCCGGGGCGGGGGTGGCGACAGGGGTAGATTGAGCGAGCAACATGGCGGGGACGAATTTGGCGAAGGGCTATCTAGGCGGACGCCTTCCGCATTTCAAGCGTCACCGAGCCTCCAATCCGCTTGATGCGGGACGGCCCCCTTGCCACGCTGGGGGACCGGAATGAGCGAAACTAGCGAAAAAAAGCCCTCCAAGCCCGTGGTGCTGACCTGCGCCCAGCCGACCGGCCGCCTCCACCTCGGCAATTACCTCGGAGCCGTGCTCAATTGGGGACGGATGCAGGACGACCACGAATGTTATTTCGGCATCGTCGACCAGCACGCTATCACGGTGCCGTATGTCCCAGCCCAGCTCAGGGAAAACACTTATTCTTGCTTGGCCCAGTATGTGGCTTGCGGCCTAGACCCGGCCCGCAGTCGCCTCTTCGTCCAATCCCATGTTATCGGCCACACCGAACTCGCCTGGATCCTCGGCTGCCTCTGCCCCCTCGGCCAGCTCGAGCGCATGACCCAGTTTAAGGATAAGTCGCGCAAGCAGCAGTCGATCGACGCCGGCCTGCTCTTCTACCCCGTGCTCATGGCGGCGGACATTCTGCTCTATAACGCATCCCTCGTGCCGGTCGGTGACGATCAGAAGCAACATCTCGAGCTCGCCCGTGACCTCGCGGAGAAGTTTAACAGTCGGTACTCCGATACCTTCAAGGTGCCCGAGCCCTTCATCTCCAAGGTCGGCTCGCGCATCATGTCGCTGCAGGATCCGACCGCGAAGATGTCGAAGTCCGACCCGAATCACACCGCGACCGTCTTCATTACCGACCGCCCGGAGGATGTCCGAAAGAAGATCATGTCCGCCGTGACCGATTCTTCCGCGGACGTCCGTTCTGGCCCGGATAAGCCCGGCGTCACCAATCTGCTCTCAATCATGTCGGCTTGTACGGGCCGCTCCGTCGCGACCCTGGAGGGAGAGTTTGCGGGCAAGGGCTACGGCGACTTCAAGAAGACCGTCGCCGACGCCGTGGTCGCCACGCTCGACCCCGTCCGCCTCCGCTACGACGAGCTTATTAAAGACCGCGGCGAACTCGACCGCATCTTCAAGTCTGGCGCTGACCAGGCCCAGGCCGCCGCCTTCCGCACGCTCTCCAAGGTCAACCGCAAGGTCGGCTTCGTCGAGCGTCCGCGCTAAACCCACTTACCCCGTACCCCCATATGAACCGCGAACTCGAGAAACTGCTCAAAGAAAAATGGTTCCTGGTCGCCGCCGACCTGATTGCGGTGTTCGCGATTCTAATCGCGATGCCGGATAAGCGCGACGGACTGGACACCTTCCTCATTATCTGCGCGATCCTCCTCGCGTCGCTGATCGTGGTCATCCCTGTGCTGCAGGACGGAGGCAGCAAGGCCGAGCGGCAAGCCGAGCAGGCTCGTCTCCGCGCCAAGCTCGCCGAAGAGATTGACCTGCAGCGGGACAACGTCCGCGCCGGCAACGAAGCCCTTAACCGGCGCATCGCGGAGGTGGAGTTGTCTGCGCAGAAAGTCGCCGAGGCTTCCGCCGTGGCCGTCGCCCAGCGTGCTTCCGCCGAGATCAATGGCCTGAAATCCACCCTCGCCGCGCTGGAGAAGAAATTGCAGGAAGCCGCCGCCGCGGCCCCGTCTTCCGAGGCAATCGACGAGCTGAGCGAGAAGGTTGACGCTTTGGCTACCACCGTCCGCGCCGTGGTCGCCGATGCCGATGAGGCAGCTGAAGCCGCCGGCAAGGCGAAGGCTGAGTTCGCGCAGATGCTCGAAGCCGAACTGAAGTCCGTCCGCGACGAGATCAAGAAGACGGCCAAGTCCGCCGAGAAGTCTATCGACAAGGTTGAAGCATCCGTTGAGGCGATCCGCGAAGAGGTGCGCGAGATCCGCGCAAACCCTACGGTGGCCTCCGCTCCTAGTAGCCCGTCCGTGACGGCGTCGGAGACGGAGGCCGTGTCCGCCCCTGCTGAAGCCGAAGAGGAGGAAATCGAAGAGGTCATCGAGGAGATCGAAGAAGCGGAAGCCGAGGTCGCTCCTGCCGCCCCTGAGTCTGCCGCCGACGGCACGGGTACCGCGCTCATCGTCAACCTGATGATCGGTATCGGCAACAAGCCCTTCGTCCGTGGCACCGGCCCCGGGCTAAGCCAAGATAAAGGAATCCCCATGAGTTTCCTCGGTATCGGACGATGGCAGTGGATTTCGCCCGACCCCGAGGCTCCGGCCACGGTCGAAGTCTGGAAGAACGACCAGTCGCCGATGGGCGAGCCGTTGCATATTTCCGGCGGCGAGCCTTTGGAAGTCGACGAAGGTCACTTCGGCGGCGGCTGACATGCTTAACTTTCTGGCCGCCTGCGCGTGGCTGGCCGCGGCTGAGCCCGTGCCGCCAGTGCCGGCGCACGTCTATTCGAGCGACACGCTGGTCGCACTTGTGGCCGGCGAGAAGCTCTCCGAGGTCAGTTATGTTGCGGCCCATTGCACGGCCTTGCAGCGGTACCTTGAGTTCGCGCTCAACCTGCCGCCTGTGCCGCCGCCGATGGCCCGGCTCGAGGTAGCCGATGTCCCCGGTTTATCTCCCGTCGCGATGCGGGTCGCCGGCGGGACGGTGTTGGTCGTCGTCCGTCTCGGCGATGGCAAGGACGCACCATCGCGGTCGGCCGAAGCCGCCGCCCAGGCTTGGCTGGCGCGGGTCGCCATGGTGGGCGGAAAGTCGGCGTCCGCGCCCGAGCCTTGGACGCGTCAGGCTTTGGCGTGCGAGGTCGTCGCGCACCTGCGCCCGGCCATGAATGATTTCTGGTACAGTGAAGGTCGCCAGGCGATCCCCTCCGCACTGGCGGATATTATTGCGGGCAAGGCCCCCGATCGCGAGGCCTTCCTTTTCTGGCGGGCGCTTCGCCAGACGTTGGGAGTGCCCGCCGAGCAGGCCCGCGCCCTCATCGCGTCTGCCCATGGAGACTCCGTGGCGAAGCGGCTCGCGACCTTGGCCAAATCGCCCGACGAGTGGTGGCTCGTGCATCGGGCTGAGTTGCTGCTTTCCCGGGCGCCCGTGAGCCTCGGCTTGCGCGAGTCGGCGGAATCGCTCGACGATATCGCCCGTTTCGTGTTCGACGTCGGCCGCGGTGACGAAGTGCTTGCCGGGGTCGATTTGCCGAAGCACCGCGAACTCGCGGCCGTGAAGGCCAGCATCCGGGCGCGGCTCGTCGCTTTACGTCGCGAGATCCTCCGGCAGAATCCCGTCTACCATAACGCTTGGCGGACCTTCGGGGCTTGGCTGGAGCGATTGCAGGAAGGCAAGCCCGAGGAACTCGCCGCCTTGTGGGCCGAGTATCAGAAAGAGCGCCGACAGGCGGAAGAGTTACGCCGCGAGGTCGAAGCTGCGCTGGAAACCACGGGTCCGGCCGCCAAGTAGGTGGGCAGGGCGGCTTAGTTCGACTGCTTGCCGTCGACCGTCTTCGGGAGCATCTGGTCGGCCAGGGTCACGCGGAAGAGGTTGAGGGCCATCCAGAAAACGCCGGCGAGGCAGAGGCCACAATAGGCGGCACCCAGGAGAACGGCGGTCTGGCCGGCTTCGGCCCAAGGCACGTGCTTTTTGAGGATCGAGGTGATCCAGACGAAGAAGACCACCGTCAGGACGAGGTCGATGATGACCGCCTGCTTGGTGATGAGCTTTGGCTTCATGTTATCCATGGGGATGCATTGGTGCGTTTCCCATCCGCCCTGTCAATCCCGCCTCACCCGGTAAGCCCTTGCCCCCATCTCCGCCCTTGCCTCGAGGGCTTCCCCGTTCACCCTGCCCGCCCCGAGGGGTGCGTACGCCCTTCATCCCACTTATACGTCAAACATGGCCGAAGAGCTCAAGGATACCCTCAACCTGCCGGTGACCGACTTCCCGATGCGGGCCGGCTTGGCCGAACGTGAGCCCGTGCGGATCGCTCATTGGGAGCGCACCCGCCTCTATGGGCAGATTCAGGCCCGCGCCGCCGGCAAGCCGGCTTTCGTCCTACACGACGGTCCGCCCTTCACGAACGGCGACGTGCATATCGGGACCGCCCTCAACAAGTTGCTCAAGGATTCGATCCTCCGCTACAAGTCGATGCGCGGATTCCGGACGCCTTACGTCCCGGGCTGGGACTGCCACGGCTTACCGATCGAGCATAAGGTAATGAAGGAGCTCCAGGCTAAGAAGCAGTCGCTCGACGCCCTCGGCGTCCGCAAAGCCTGCGCCGAATTCTCCGCCGCGTACATCGAGAAGCAACGCGGTCAGTTCAAGCGCCTCGGCATCCTCGCCGACTGGCCGTCTGAGTACCGCACGATGGATCCGGCGTACGAGGCCGAGATTCTCAAGGGCTTCGCTTGCTTCGTCGAGAAGGGTCTCGTCTACCGTTCGAAGAAGCCGGTCTACTGGTCGATCCCTTGCCAGACCGCCCTCGCCGAAGCCGAGATCGAATATAAGGACAAGCGTTCGCACTCCGTCTGGGTCGCGTTCCCCGTCGCCGATCCCTCGTTCAAGCAGCTCGCCCCCGCGCATCCGCTCTCCGTCGTTATTTGGACCACCACGCCGTGGACGTTGCCGGCGAACCTCGCGATCGCGGTGCACCCCGACCTCGAATATGTCGAGGTGCGTCATGGCGACCGATCTTTCCTCGTGGCCTCTGCGTTGCGCGAAGCGTTCGTCGCCGCCTGCGGCCTTGAAGGCGCCACCGACGGTTTTAAGGTCAAGGGCCGCGCGCTCGAAGGCCTGCAGCCACATCATCCTTTCATCGACCGCGCTTCGCCCATCGTGCTCGCCGACTACGTCACGACCGATGCTGGTACGGGTTGCGTGCACACCGCGCCTGGCCACGGACTCGAAGATTACCAGACGGGTAATAAATACGGCCTCGAGCCCTATTGTCCGGTGCGCGATGATGGTACCTACGCCGACGACGGCAAAGTCCCTGCGTCGTTGGTCGGCATCACCGTCCTCGAGACCGACGGCAAGAACCCTGCGAACATCGCCGTGCTCGAACTGCTGAAGTCTAAGGGCGCTTTACTTAAGGCGCAGAGCTTCGAGCATTCCTATCCGCATTGCTGGCGCTCCAAGACTCCCGTCGTTTTCCGTGCCCTCGACCAGTGGTTCGTCGGCCTCGATCGCGGCGACCTGCGGAAGCAGGCCCTCGCCGCTGTCGGCGAAGTGAAGTGGATCCCGGCCTCCGGTGAAAACCGTATCCGGGCCGCCCTCGAAGGCCGTCCGGATTGGTGTATCTCGCGTCAGCGGGCCTGGGGCGTGCCGATCCCGGCTTTCTATTCCCCCTCCAAGGGCGAATCCTATCTCGATGCCGGCGTCGTCCGTCACGTCGCCGGGCAGGTCGCCACGCGCGGCGGCGATTGGTGGTGGGCTTCCTCTGTCGAAGAGATTCTGGCCGGCGCGCCGGTCCCGGCCACTTGGCCAAAGGATCTCCGCAAGGGCACCGACACGCTCGACGTGTGGATCGATTCCGGCTCCAGCCACCTCGCCGTGTGCGCTAAGCATAAGGACCTGCATTGGCCAGCTGACCTCTATCTCGAGGGCTCCGACCAGCATCGCGGGTGGTTCCAGTCCTCGCTCTGGACCGCCATCGCCGTCAAGGGCTCCGCGCCATATCGTGCTGTCCTTACGCACGGGTTCGTCGTGAATGAGAAGCGTCAGAAGATTTCCAAGTCCGACGGTAAGCCGCAGACCGCCGATGACTATGTGAAGAAGTATGGTGCCGATATCGTGCGCCTCTGGGTTGCCTCCGAGAACTACCAGAGCGACATCCCGCTTTCCGACGCGATTTTCGAGACGATCTCGAACCAATACCGGAGCATGCGTAATTCGCTGCGCTATCAGCTCGGCAATCTCTTCGATTTCGACGCCGCGAAGGACGCCGTGCCAGTGGAGAAGATGACCGCGATCGACCGCTGGGTCCTCGTTGAGACCGCCAAGCTTGTGCGTGAAGTCACGGACGCCTGCGAGCGGAACGAGTTCCACCGCGCTGCCGCCGCCCTCGCCGGCTTCACGACCGGTACGCTCTCGGCCACCTACCATAACGTAGTTAAGGACCGCCTCTACACCACCGCGCCGAACGATGCCGTCCGCCGCTCGACGCAGACCGCGATCGATATCGTGCTGCGTGCCTACCTCCGACTCATCGCTCCGTTCGTGCCGTTTACGGCGGATGAAGCCTGGTCGCACCTTAACGCCAAGGCCGAATACACCGACGCTGCTAATGTGCATCTGCAGGACTGGCCGGCGATCGACGCCCGCTGGGAGGATGCCGCTGGCCTGGCCGCCCACGCCGCCGTCACCCGAATCCAGGCTTTGGCTGCTCAGGTCAACGTCCCGCTGGAGCGCCTGCGCCAGGAGAAGAAGATTGGCCAGTCGCTCGAAGCTTCGGTGGTCGTCACCGGCGACCCGGCGGACGCTGATTTCGCCCTCTTGTCGGCCGAACTGGCCTTACTGACCGAGCTTTGGATCGTTTCTTCCGTCCAGCTTAGGCCCCAGGCTGGTGCCCCCTTGGCCTTCGCTGTCGACAAAGCCGAAGGCGTCCGTTGCCCGCGCTCTTGGCGCTGGGTCCCGACGCTTGTGGAAGCGGGGAGATTTGGTATGGTGTCTCCACGCTGCCGCGAAGCTCTCCTCGCCAAATACCAGCAACTCTAACCCACTCCCTCGATGCCCAAGAAAAAAGACTCCAAGAAACCCGCCAAGAAGCCCGTGCCCGCCCTCAAGGCCAAGGCGAAGCCCGCGGCCAAGCCTGCGCCGAAATTGATTGCGAAGGCGGCTCCCGTCAAAGGTAAGCCTGCCGCTCCGGTCAAGGCCGCCAAGGTCGTCACGGCTCCAGTAGCCAAGGGCAAGGGCGCCAAAGCTGCTCCGGTCGTCCCCGCAAAGAGCGTGAAGGGTGCGGCCGCCGCTCCCGCCGCGAAGTCTGCGAAGGCCGCCAAGTCTGTTAAGGTTCCGAAGGTCGATCATGCCATCCAAAAGGGGCTCCTGAACAAGCACCGTGATGAACACCACCAGTCGGACGCACTTGTCGTGGTTCCCCGTGCTAAGCTGCAATTCTACACGATCAGCGACCTCAAGAGCTACCTCGAGAAGCGCAACAAATCTAAGGTCAAGCTCAACGTCTGGGTGCCGGACGAGGAGCGCAAAGCGCGCGAGAAGGCCGCCGCCGCCGCTCGCTCGCAGGGTAATCGTTCGAACAACATCGCCACCGCTTCCATTTCCGAACTCCTCGGCGGTTCCAACCCCTTCCGCAAGGGTGAAGGTTTCGTCGATGAATCAAAGCAGGTCCCCGAGAAGTTCCGCCGTTACTATCGCCTCTTGGTCGACATGCGCGACGCGCTGCACAAGGGCCTCGCCTTCCACTCCGAGTCAGCCCTCAAGAAGTCGGGCAAGGACGATGCTGGCGACCTTTCTGGTTACTCGCAGCACCTTGCCGACGCTGGCACCGACACCGCCGACCGCGACTTCGCCCTCTCGCTCATCTCGAACGAGCAGGAGGCCCTGAAGGAAATCGCCGACGCGATTGAACGGATGAAGAAGGGCTCCTACGGCACCTGCGAAATCACCAGCAAGCCTATCCCGGCGGCACGCCTGATCGCAGTACCCTTCACCCGTTATTCCCTCGAAGGCCAGAAGGAGCTCGAACGTAATCGGCGCGCCCATCGCCGCCGTGGTGGTAACCCGCTCGGCGAAATCGGCGACGAAGTCGGCTTCGGCACCGGCGGTGGCGGCGGCGAAGACGACCCGAGCGACACCTGAGCGAGTTGAGGTCCATGTTGTCCCGCCTCCGTCCATACCTGTCCTTCTGGGCGGTTTGTGTGGTCGCAATCGTCGCTGACGTCGCGAGCAAGTTGCTCGTGGTTCGGCATATCCCGTTCGGGGCTTATTTCGGTAACGACCCGGCACGCCCCCCAATCATGTTGTTCGATCGCCTGTGGATCGTGCATGTCGGGAATAAGGGGGCGGCTTGGGGCCTCGGCGCTGAGCACGACGTCCGTCCGTTCCTCGTCTTTCTCGCGCTTGCGGTGCTCGCACTCGTCTGGCGCTGGCGCCAGCCCTTGTTGCGCGAGCTGCAGGGTGGCCAGCTCGCCTTCGGATTATTCGTTGGTGGCACCTTGGGCAACGTCCGCGACCGCCTGTTCGGCGACCACGTCATCGACTTCATCGACGTGCACCTGCCGTATTACCGTTTCCCCGCCTTTAATGTCGCCGACTCCTGCATCTGCGTCGGCGTGGGGCTTTATATCATCATGTCGTACCGGCATGATCGCCTGCTCCGCGAAGCCATCGTCTCGCACAGCGGCGAGGATCCGCCCGCTGGCAGATGAGCCTCCGCTTCGACGTCGCCGCCCATCCGGGCGCCCTGGCGTACAAGCTACTCGCTGGGCTCGTCGTCCCTCGCCCCATCGCGCTCGTGACGACCGTCGACGCCGCTGGCGTGGTCAACGCCGCGCCGTTCTCGTTCTTCAATGTTATGGGCACCGAGCCGGCGATCGCCGTTTTTGCTCCGGCCGATCGCGATGACGGCACGCCCAAGGACACGGCCGCCAATCTGACGGCGAACGGCGAATGCGTCATTCATCTTTGCGACGAGCCCGTCGCTGAGAAAATGGTGGAGTGTGCCCGCTCACTGCCGCCTGGCGTGAGCGAGGTGCCGCGTGCCGGCTTTACGCTCGCGCCGTCCGAACGCGTGCGCGTCCCGCGGCTCGTCGAATGCCCGGTCGCACTCGAGTGCCGCGTACTCGATATCCGTAAGTATGGGGACAACCGCTTGGTCGTCGTCGAGATCCTGCTCGCACACGTGCGCGAAGGGGTGGCTGATCCGGCGACATGGAAGGTCGATTATGCGCAGTATGCGCCCATCGGGCGGCTAAACAGTCCGGACGGCTATGCACGCACGACAGATCGGTTCACGTTGCGATTCCCGTCGGAGGGCTGATTAGATTCCCTTCGAGAGCCGCTTCACGACCGTCGCGAAATCGTCGGGCCGGGGCGCGACGATTTCGAATTCCTTACCCGCAACTTTGCCGGTGACGCGCGCGAGGCGCAGGAGCAGTCCACGGTGAAGCGGCTTGTCCTCCCCTTTGTTGAGGCGGCCTTTCGGCGTCGTGTCAGTGAGTGTGACGCGGCCCGAGCGGCCGTACTTCAACTCCCCCGCGATGCGGATGCCACATTCGGTGGCATGGATACGGACCTGGTCGCGGCGGGGGTAGGGCGTGTGCGCGGTCCAGAGGCGCCAGCGGCCGCAGGCTCGACCTGGCTCGAAGCGAGTCTGGGCATGCTTGCCGTTGCGGTGCGACACGAACGCGCGTTCCTGCGAGTCGTCCATGCCTACGGGAAGATCGCAGATGCCGGCGTCTTCTGGGGCGTCGTCCGTACGTGCGATGAATTCGAAGTCGAAGCGGAAGGCGCCCGAGCCGAGGGCCTCACGCCAGTCGGCCATCGCGGAGGCGCGGTCGGCGATGATTACGATGCCGGCGGATTCCGGTTCGGGGCCGAAGACCGCGGCGGGTTCGGCGAGGCCGAGGCGGACCATCTCGGGCTTGCCGGCTTCGAGCTGCACGCGCAGTTGGCCGAGCAAGGTGGGCGCGCCTTTCTGCCAAGGGTGTTCTTCCAGCGCGACGCCGCTGGGTTTATCGAGAGCGACCCAACCCGGGCCGTAGGCCAGGACGGCCATGCGGTGGGCTTCCTCGCCGAGCAGGCCGGCGGCGAAACCGATGGAGGCGGGGGGGAGGTCGGACATTTCCGGGGACAAAAAAACCCCGGCGCCTAGGCGACGGGGTCGGTGAGGGGGCCTGCCGGCATTACTTCTTGGCGGCAGCGAGCTTCTTCGCGAGGCGAGCCTTGATGCGGTTCGCCTTGTTGCGATGGATCACGCCAGTCTTCGCGGCCTTGTCGGCGGCGGAAGCGACCTGCGAGGCGGAGGCAACGACGTTCTCACCGGTCAGGCTCTTGACGAGGGACTTGAGGCGGGTGCGGACGATCTTGTTATGCTCAGCGCGACGGGCGGTCTGGCGGATGCTCTTCTTGTTAGCTTTGATGTTGGCCATGTGAGTGAGTAGGGAAGCGGGGGGTGCCCCTCGGAGTCAACGCGGATTTGAGGGTCCCAGGCAGGGAGAGGCCCCTTTTTGAGGGGCCTCATGAGTCCTGCTGGTGGAAGGGGTGGGATTCGAACCCACGAACAGCGAAGCTGAACGGATTTACAGTCCGCGACCTTTAGCCACTTGGATACCCTTCCGGCCAACAGGATGGGCAACTTGGCAGTGCCGCAGGCCCATGACAAGCGCTTTCGCTGGACTTAATGGGCCTTTGTCCGGGCGCCGAGGGGGGCCTTTTTGCCCCTTCACACCTGCGAGGCATCGCTTAGGCTCCGCCCATGCGGAAAACGCCTCTGGTCGTGCTGATCGACGGCACCTGCGCCCTGTGCAACGGCACGGCGGCCTGGCTGGCCCGCCGTAACGTCGACGGTGTTATGGTCTTCGCGACGAACCAAGGCGAGGTCGCCCGCATCGCCGGGGAGCCGCCGGGCGGCGACATGGGCACGATTGTCGTCTGGGATGGGTCACGTCGGCTGGTGCGTTCGGGCGCCGTGCTCCTCCTGTTGCGGACGCTCGGCGGATTTTGGAGGCTGCTGGCATGGTTGGCTTGGCTCTGTCCGGCCGTCGTTCGCGATTTCATCTATGACCAGGTCGCCCGCCGCCGCCATCGTTTCGCCGGGCCGTCCTCCTGTACGCGCTTGAGCCCGTACGACCTCGCGGAATAGAAATAACACCATGAAGTTCCTGCCCCGCGCCCTTCTGCTCATCTGCGCGCTACTCGGCGCGGGTTGCGCGATGCCTGACGCGAAGCGTGACGCCGACGATCAGCAGCGACGGCTCATGGACGACTCCGATGAGCGCAAGGCGCGCCTGCAGGCGCGCGGTACGCTGAGTCCGCAGGAGTATGAAGCCATGGCGCTCAAGATGGGTTGGACGACCAAGGGCGCGCCGGGCCTCCCGCCGCCGCCGACGACCGAAGAACTCGAGAAGCGCGTCAAGGCCGCCGAGACGAATCGCTGATGGCTTACGTCCTGCGTCGCCTACTGGAGATGGTTCCGGTGCTACTCGTCGTGGTAGTCGCCACCTTCTTCCTCGCGCACGCGGTTCCGGGCGGTCCTTTCGATAAGGATCGGCCGATGCCAGCGGAAGTGAAGGCGCGCCTTGAGCAGTATTACGGCCTGGATCAGCCGGCCCATGTCCAGCTCGGTAACTATATCGTCAGGCTCGCGCAGGGCGACCTCGGTCCGTCCATCAAATATCCCGGCTGGTCCGTCCGCGAGGTTATCGGGGCGCGCATCGGCGTCTCCGTCTCGCTCGGCCTCGTTGCGTTGCTGCTCGCGGTGCTGGTCGGCGTGCCGGTCGGAGTGCTCGCCGCTTCGCGGCCCAATAGCTGGCTCGATCGCGTGCCGATGGGCTTCACGCTCGTGGGCATCTGCGTGCCATCGTTTGTGCTCGGCCCGATCCTGGCGCTCATCTTCTCGCTCGGCCTGGGCTGGCTGCCGCCGTGCGGCTGGGGTTCGGCGATCCACTATGTGTTGCCTGCCTGCACGCTGGGGCTGATCACCGCTGCGCCGCTGGCGCGTCTCACACGCGGTTCGCTCATGGAGGTGCGTTCACTGGATTACGTCCGCACCGCCCGGGCCAAAGGCGTGCCGCCGCTGCGCGTGTGGTTTGTGCATGCACTGCGTAACGCGCTGCTGCCTGTC
>CALQQQ010000011.1 GCA_943332745.1 Opitutus sp. GAS368
CCGATCGCGACTTCTACATGACGGCCGAGCAGGCGAAGGCCTACGGCCTCGTCGACCACGTCGTGGCGCCTAAGGCGGTCCGCGCCTAAGCGCATGGCCGGGGACCGCGCCGAGAGCTGCTCCTTCTGCGGCAAGCCCGCCGCCCAGGCCGGCAAGCTGATCGCTGGTCCCGCCGGCGTCGGCATCTGCGATGCCTGCGTCACCACCTGCGGCCGTCTTCTCGATCGCGAGAAATCCCGCGACGGTAAACCCGCGGCCTCCGCCGGCGGACCTGCGATGCAGGAAGCTCCCGCGAAGCAGCCACTCGCGCCAATCAAGCTCATCCCGCCGACGAAGCTACGCCTCGAACTCGACGCACACGTCATCGGCCAAGCCCACGCGAAAAAGGTCCTCTCAGTCGCGGTCTTCAATCACTACAAGCGCCTCAACGACCGCCACACGCAGGCCACCGCCGCTCAGGCCGGTGACCTCGCCGACGTCGAACTCGATAAGAGTAACGTGCTACTGATCGGACCGACAGGCACCGGCAAGACACTCCTCGCTCGCTCGCTGGCTCGCATGCTCGACGTGCCGTTCGCGATCGCTGACGCCACCACGCTCACCGAAGCCGGCTACGTCGGAGACGACGTGGAAACGGTCATCCTTCGTCTCCTCCAGGCGGCTGACATGGACGTCGAACGCGCACAGCGCGGCATCGTGTTCATCGATGAGATCGATAAGATCGGCCGCAAATCCGACTCGGCTTCGATCACGCGCGACGTCTCGGGCGAAGGCGTGCAGCAAGCGCTGCTCAAGCTCCTCGAGGGCACGATCTGCAACGTCCCGCCGGCGGGCGGCCGTAAGCACCCGGAGCAGCAGTGCATCCGCGTCGACACGTCCGATATCCTCTTCATCTGCGGCGGTGCCTTCGCCGGTCTCGACCGCATCATCGCTCGCCGCGGCGGAGCGAAGTCCCTCGGTTTTGTGCCCCCGCAGAACGACAAGCCTTCCCTCTCGGCCGAACAAATCGTCGCCGGCCTCCAGCCCGAAGACCTTTTCTCGTTCGGTATGATTCCGGAATTCGTCGGCCGTCTGCCGGTCATCTCCGTCCTCGAGCCGCTCGATCGCGAGGCGCTCATTCGCATCCTGACCGAACCGCGTAACGCCGCGACGAAGCAGTACCGTAAGCTCTTCGCCCTCTCGGGCATGTCCCTCGAATTCAACCGCGAGGCCCTCGAGGCCGCCGCCGACAAAGCCCTCGCCCTCGGCACCGGTGCCCGTGGGCTCCGCTCCGTGCTCGAAGGCGTGCTACTCGACACGATGTACGCGCTGCCCGAAGCCACCCCGGGCTCGAAGTTCACGGTAACGGCCGAAGCGATTCGCGGCGAGAAGCCGGTCACGGTCTCGGCCGCCACGCCGAAGAAGAAGGCTTCCTAATTTCCATGCTCGCCTATCCGGCCATCGATATCCGCGGCGGTCGCTGCGTCCGCCTCAGCCAAGGCCGCGATGACGCGCGCACTGACTACTACAAGGACCCGGTCGAACCGGCCATCGCCTTCGCCCAGGCCGGCGCAGCCTGGATTCACGTCGTCGACCTCGACGGCGCGTTCGGCGGCGCCCCGCTCAATCTCCCGACGCTCCAGCGTATCGCCGCGCTCGGGCCGAAGATCCAGTTCGGCGGCGGCATGCGCGACCGCGCGACGGCTGAAGCCGCCTACGCCGCCGGCGCGAACCGCGTCGTCATCGGCACGCGCGCCGCGACCGATCCCGCTTTCCTCCGCGAGATGGCCAAGGTCCACGGCCCGCGCCTCGCGGTCGGTATCGACGCTAAGGATGGTCTCGTCGCCGTCAAAGGTTGGACGGCCGTCACGGCCCTCAAGGCCACGGAGTTCGCCCAGGAAGCGGGTGAGCTCGGCGTCTCGACGGTGATCTACACCGACATCGCGACCGACGGCATGCTCACGGGCCCGAATTGGAACTCACTCGAAGCGGTCCTCAAGGTCTGCCCCTGTGGCGTGATCGCTTCTGGCGGCGTTTCCGGCACGGAAGACGTCGTGCGTCTCGCGGAGATGGCCAAGGCCTATCCGAACCTCGTCGGCGCCATCGTCGGCAAGGCGCTGTACGAAGGCCGCTGCGACGTGGCGGGCCTGCTCAAGGCCACGGGCGAGCGCTGAGCCTTCTAGAAGCGGCGCCCGCCGCCCTTCCGATGCTTGCCAAGGCGGAGCCACCGCCCAACATTTGCCTTCCATGGCCCTGTTTCGCCCGTTCTCCATGCTGTTCGCGACGCTCCTGCTCGCTGGACCGGCCATCGCCGCCGAACCGCCGCTCACCGTCGAGACCATCGTCGCCAAAGCGCGCGCGGCTCTCGCCGCCGATCCCGCCGCCCTCACGAAGGTGAAAGCGCTCCGCTTCGAATTCTCGGCCTCGGATGAGGCCGGCCGGACAATCAACAACTCGACCCTGATCGTCGTCGCCCCAGGTTTCCGCCTTGAGAAGACCGAAGCTCCCACGAGTGGCGCCGAATCAGCCATGGGCATCGGTCGGCTCGAAGGCTGGGTCAGCCGCAAATCCGATACGCTCGCCACCCGCTTACTCCGGGCGCTGCCGTACGAGAATTTCCGCAAGATGCAGGATATGGCCGTGGACGATCTGGCCTTCTTCACCCCGCCCGCCGCCGCCCGCGGTCGGGCGACCTACCAGGGCGCCTCCGAGGTCGACGGTCGCAAGACGCACGCGGTCGAATACGTCTACGCCAGCGGCTTCCGCATCACCCGGCACTTCGCCGCCGATACGTTTGCACTCGTCGCCTCCGACCAGCTCACGCCCAAAGGCGAACTCCAGCGCCAGAAGGTCGACGGCGTAATTGTCGCCGATGGCATCGCCTTCCCGGCCAAGGAGATAATCTTAGTCGCTGGCAAGAAGTCGGGCACGGTCGCCTATAGCCGCGTGACGATCAACCCCGAGATTCCGGCTGGCCTCTTCGATTTCCCTTCCTTCTGACCCCATGACCCTCCTCCGCAGTAGCGACAAGGATTTCCGTAGCCAACTCCGTGCCTTCGTGGGCTCGGGTGAAGCCGCCCCGGACGTGCGCGCGGCCGTCACCGCCATCATCGCCGACGTGAAGGCCCGCGGCGATATCGCGGTCCTCGATTACACGGCGAAGTTCGACCACGCGAAGCTCACGGTCCGCCAGATCCTCGTACCGCTCAAGGACCTCGAGAAGGCTGCCGCCGCCTTCGACCCAGCGAAAAAGAAAGCCTTCGACGAAGCTGTGAAATGCGTCACAGCCTTCCACGCCCGCACGCTGCCGAAAGGCTGGACGGCGAAGAACCCCCACGGCGCTACGGTCGGCGAACGTCACCACGCCATCCGGCGCTGCGGCCTCTATATCCCCGGCGGACAGGTCCCGCTCGTCTCGACGGTGCTGATGACCGCGCTGCCCGCCAAAGTCGCCGGCGTCCCCGAACTCTGCGCCTGCACGCCACCCGGCCCCGATGGGAAGATCAACCCTGACATCCTCGCCGCGCTCTATCTCTGCGGCGTCCGCGAGGTCTATGCGATCGGCGGCGTCCAGGCCATCGCCGCGATGGCCCTAGGCACGAGCACGGTCACGCCAGTCGACAAGATCTTCGGCCCCGGCAACACCTTCGTCACCGAAGCGAAACGCCAGGTCTTCGGCCTCGTGGGCGTCGACCTCCTCCCCGGCCCGAGCGAAGTGATGATCATCGCCGACCGCACGGCCAAACCTGAATGGGTCGCGGCCGACCTTTGCGCGCAGGCCGAACACGGCAGCGGCAAGGAGAAGCTCTATCTCGTGACGGAGACCGAAGCCTTCGCCGACAAGTGCCTCGCCGCCGCCCGTTCACAGTCCAACTCCCTCACCCACGGTGAAAAAATCCGTAAGGCGCTGGCCGCCAAAGTGTGCGTCATCCTCGTCCCGAAGATCGAGGACGCCGCCGAAGCCGCTAATCTCGTCGCGCCGGAACACCTCGAACTGATGGTCGCAAAGGGTAAGCTCAAGAAGTTGTCCGCCCAAATCACCACGGCCGGCGCGATCCTCATCGGCAGCCATACGCCCACGGTACTGGGCGACTTCACCGCCGGCCCAAGCCATACGCTCCCGACCGGCGGTACGGGGCGCTTCTTCAGCGGCCTGCGCGTCGCCGACTTCCTCCGCCGTACGAGCTTGGTGCAGTACGATCCGGTATCGCTCAAGAAAGCGGCGGGCGTGGTCGACGCGTTCGCCCGCATGGAGCGTCTCGACGCCCACGGCCGTTCGTTAAAGATCCGGCTCTGAACTGCGCTTACTCGCGCAGCGTCCGCATCACCTCGGCGTGTAACTTCGGCGCCGCGGCAATGATGTTGCCGGCCTTGATGGGATCGCCGCCATCCCAGGAAGTCACGACGGCACCGGCGCCGCGCAGGACGGGCAGCACGGGCACGAGGTCCCATGGGTTCATGATGGGATCGGCCACAACGTGGGCGCGACCGGCCGCCACGAGGAGGTGACCATACCCGTCACCCCACGTGCGCACATGGGCGACACTGTCGGCTAAGCGGTTCCAGCGGACGTCGCGATGCAGACGGCGGACGTTGTCGAGATCGGTCGAGACGACGACGGCATCCTTCATCGAAACCTCGGCCACGCGTACGGGCCGGCCGTTGAGCTCGCACGTGCGGTTATCGCCGACAATGCGCTCGCACAGGATCGGCTGGTCAATGACGCCTAGCACGGGCTTACCTTCGTAGCGCAGGCCGATGAGGGTGACGTAAAGCGGCACGCGGGAAAGGAACGACTTGGTACCGTCGATGGGATCGAGCACCCAGCAATACTCAGCATCGACATTCTCCGGGCCAAACTCCTCGCCGAGGATGCCGTGATCAGGATACGTCTGCTTGATGGCTGCGCGCATCTGGCGTTCGGCTTCCTTATCGGCGACGGTCACGGGCGTGCCGTCGGACTTGATTTCGACCTCGGTGTCGACGCGCGCATGGGCCGCGACCAAGACCCGGCGGGCGATGTCCGCGAGTTTCTCGGCGAAGGCCTTGAGTTCTTTCTGGCGTGCTTCCGGAAGCATGTCCCAGAGGTAAGCCCGGACCGACCCCGCTCCAAGCGAAAAGCCCCGCACAGGCTTGAATCACGGCCAATTCCGCCGACACTGCGCCCATGAGGCTCACCTCTTGGTTCTTGGCTGGACTTACCTTTGCGGCAACGGCGGTCGCCGCCCAACCGTGTCGCATCGAGGTCGTCGAACAAGGCGACGGGTGGCCGGTACCGGGCGTGGAACTCCGCACGGTGCATGGTGTTCGCTTCATCTCCGACAACGCCGGGCTAATTGCCTTCGACCTGCCCGAACTGATGGGCCGTGAGACCTGGTTCACGGTCATCGGTCACGGCTACGGCGTGAAGGCCGATGGCTTCGGCTTCAAAGGCGTCCGCCTCACGCCCATGGCGGGTAAGACGCTCAAGGTCACGGTCGAACGCACGATCCTCGCCCGACGCTTAGGCCGCCTGACCGGCGCCGGCCTCTTCGTCGAATCCCAGAAGCTCGGCGAGCAGTTGGACTGGAAGGAAAGCGGCGTCCTTGGCTCCGACAGCGTGGTGACGGCCGAACTCGGCGGAAGGCTCCATTGGTTCTGGGGCGACACGAACCTGGCCCACCACCCGCTCGGCGTCTTCGATGTCGCCGCGGCGTCGACCGAAAAATTCGTGCCGCCGGCTAAACCGCCGCTACGGCCGCCCTACGCCTACGTGACCGACCGCCGACCGCCGCCCGCAGAGTCCCGTCCGCGCGGCGTCGCAAAACTCCCTGGCGAAGGCCCGACTTGGGTATGGGGTGCCGTCACGTTGCCCGACGAGAAAGGCGCACCGCATCTGGTCGCCTCCGCAGTGAAGACGAAAGGCGAGATGCACGCGTATCGCTGGGACCTCGTCGAATGGGATCCACACGAGGAACTTTTCCACCCGCTTGATACGGTCTGGACCGAAGACGCGGCCCACCCGAAGGCACCGCCGATGCCCGCCGGCCATGCGGTTCCCTGGACCGATCCGCTCGGCCGTAAATGGATCCTATTCTGCGACCCATTCCCGATACTCCGCACGCCCGCCACGTATGAAGGCTGGAAGACCCCCGAGAAGTGGAAAGCGCTGCAACCCGCCACCGCCGCCGCGACGCCCTCCGGCGAAGTAATCGTCGTGCACAAAGGGCACATCGCCTGGCATCCCTGGAGCCGTAAATGGCTGACGATCTTCACCCAGAAGGGCGGCCGCCCCTCGGCGCTCGGCGAAATCTGGCTGGCGGAATCGACGGAGCCCTTCGGCCCCTGGGGCAACGCCCGCAAGGTGCTCTCGCATGACGACTACACTTTCTACAACCCAGTCCTGCACCCGGAATTCTTCCGCGCTGACTCGCCCGTGATCCACTTCGAAGGCACCTACACGACGACGTTCTCCGGCCACAAGCAGGCGACGCCACGCTGGGATTACAACCAAGTGCTCTACCAGCTCGACCTATCCAAGCCTCCCTTCGCCACCGGGAAATAAGTCCGGGCCGCTTGACCGACCGCCCCGGGCGAGGAGGATGAAGGGGTGAACGATGCCACCGAGAGACTGCTGCGCGCCCGCGTCCGTCCGACGCGTCGCCCAGTCATGCGCCAGCGGTGGGACGATCTCTTCTTCCTGCATTGGGAATACGCGGCGGCGGCCATCCAGGCCCGCCTGCCCGCGGGACTCACGGTTGATATTTTCAAGGGCAAGGCCTACCTCGGCGTCGTGGGCTTCCGCATGAACGCCGTGCGCCCCGCCGGCCTACCCGCGCTCCCTTGGCTCTCCACCTTCAACGAGCTTAATGTCCGGACCTATGTGCGCGATGCCGCCGGCGAACCGGGCGTGTGGTTCTTCTCGCTCGACTGCGACCGCGCGCCGGCCGTCGTGATCGCGCGCGCTCTCTTCGGGCTACCCTACGAACACGCAGCGATGTCCTTTGGGCCTGGACTCGCCCAGTCCTGCCACCGCCAAGGCGAGCAGGAGACAGCACGCTACGCTTGGTCGGCGGCTTCGTCACCGCAGGTCGCCCTGCCTGGCTCGCTCGGCTTCCACCTGGCTGAGCGCTACAGTTTCTTCTCGGTAAGCCGCGGACGGCTCGTCCGCGGACAGGTGCATCACGCCCCCTATCAACTGAGCGAAGCTGTCGCGACTACCTGGAGCGACCTCCCTCTACGCTGGGACGGCTTCGACGTCGGCGGCCGCTCCCCTGACCTTGCCCACGGTTGCCAAGGCGTGGCGATCGAGGCTTTCTCCCTGGTGCCCGCCCATGCGTAAGAAGCTCACCGACTATCGCCATGCCGTCTGGGATTGGAACGGCACGCTGCTCGATGACACCTGGCTGTGCTGCGACTCGCTGAATCGCCTCCTTAAGGAAGACGGCCACCCGCTCGTCGACCCAGTCCGCTACCGCCAGATCTTCCAATTTCCTGTCATCAAGGTCTACCAAGCGATTGGCTTCACGCCCGACGAGGCTTCCTTCCGCGCGATGTCGGTCCGCTTCATGGCCGCTTACGAAGAGCGCAAGGCCGAGTGCCGCCTGCACCCACACGCGGAGTCGCTGCTCACCGGACTCACCGCCGCCGGCCTGACGCACTCGGTACTCTCGGCCTACGAACGCAGCCTCCTCGCGACGACGCTCACCCAATACGGTTTGGACCGACACTTCATCAAGGCCTGCGGCGGGCATGACATCCACGCCGGCAGCAAGGAGGCGCGCGCCCGACTCCACCTGTCCGACCTGGCGCAGCACCCCGAGGACGTGATTTATATTGGTGATACCGCCCACGACGCCGAGGCCGCGGCGGCCATGGGCGTCGACTGCGTACTGACCGCCCATGGCCACCAGCACCGCGAGCGCCTCGAAGGGCTCGGCGTCCGGGTGGTCGATGGGTTCGCGGAACTGCTCGCTGAACTTTAGGCAACAAACCCGCAGGCGAGGGGTCAAACTACTCACAGACCCCGCGTTTTGGTTGCCCTCCCGCGACCCGTCGGGTTCAAATTCACACCCCGTCCACCCCATGGCACCTTTCGCGGCTGTTCACGCCCTCGACCCTGATATCACCGACAGCCCCTGGCTCGTCCTCGCGCTCGCTATCCTCGTCGCCTTCTCGGTCTATCTCATCCTTCGCTCTAAACGTAAATAACATGGCCAACACCCCTCAAAACTCCGACGCCAACGAAGAAATCGACGACGTCAAGAAGGCCAGCGCCGAAGGCTTCGGCTCCAACGAGCAGGTCTTCCCGCCCAGCGCTGCGTTTGTCGCCCAGGCCCGCGTCAAGGGCATGGACGGTTACACCGCCCTCTATAACCGCTCGATCCAGGACCCGGATGGTTTCTGGGCCGATGAAGCGAAGGAGCTGACCTGGTTCCAGCCGTGGACCAAGGTCGTCGACGAATCGAAGAAGCCGTTCTTCCGCTGGTTCGTGGACGGCAAGACCAACGTCGCCTACAACTGCCTCGACGCGCAGGTCGCGAAGGGCCTCGGGGACAAGGTTGCGATCGTCTACGAAGGCGAGCCCACTGCCGACGGTAAAGCCGTCGAGGTCCGCCGCATCACCTATCGTCAGCTCCTCGCCGAAGTCAGCCGCTTCGCCAATGTGCTCAAGGGCATGGGCCTGCAGCGCGGCGACACGGTCGCGATTTACATGCCGATGGTCCCCGAGCTCGCGATGGCCGTCCTGGCCTGCGCCCGACTCGGCATCGTCCACTCGGTCGTCTTCGGCGGCTTCTCCGCCGAGTCCATCCGCGACCGCGTCAACGACGCAAAGTCGAAGGCGGTCATCACGATGGATGGCGGCTACCGCCGCGGTAAATTCCTCCCGCTCAAGCAGACGGTCGACGAAGGCGTGAAGGATTGCCCGACCTGCGCCCACGTGCTCGTGCTCCAGCGTCACCCGGGCAAGCCCGACGCGGGCTGCGTCATGCAGGCCGGCCGCGATGTCTGGTCTCACGAGGCCGCCGCCAAGGTCACCGACCAGTGCGAAGCGGTCCAACAGGAGGCTAATGAGATGCTCTTCCTGCTCTACACTTCCGGCTCCACCGGCAAGCCGAAGGGTATCATGCACAGCGTGGGCGGCTACATGGTCCACGCCTACTCGACGAACAAGTATGTCTTCGACCTCCGTGCCGACGACCTCTTCTGGTGCACGGCCGACGTGGGTTGGGTCACCGGCCACACTTATGTGGTCTACGGTCCGCTGCTCAACGGATCCACGGTGTTGATGTACGAAGGCGCGCCCGACGCGCCCGACTTCGGACGCTTCTGGAAGATTATCCAGGACCATAAAGTCACGGTGTTCTACACGGCTCCGACCGCGATCCGCGCCTTCATGAAGTGGGGCGACGAGTGGGTGAAGAAGCACGACCTCTCCTCGCTGCGCCTCCTCGGCTCCGTCGGCGAACCAATCAACCCGGAAGCTTGGCTCTGGTACCATCGCAACATCGGCGCCGAACGCTGTCCGATCGTTGACACCTGGTGGCAGACCGAGACCGGCGGCCACATGATCACTCCGATGCCTGGTTGCACGCCCACGAAGCCCGGTTCGGCCACGCTACCCTTCTTTGGCGTCGACGCCGCCGTCCTCGATGAGAACGGCAACGAAACCGACCATGGTATCCTCGCGATTCGCAAGCCTTGGCCCGGCATCACGCAGGGTATCTTCGGCGATGAACAGCGCTACGTGGATACCTACTGGAACCGCTGGGGCGGCAAGTATTACTTCCCCGGTGACGGCGCCATCCGCGACAAGGACGGCTACCTCTGGATCACTGGCCGTGTCGACGACGTGGTCAACGTCTCCGGTCACCGCATCGGCACGGCCGAGCTGGAAGCGATCTTCATCGAGGACGCGGCGGTCGCCGAGTCCGCCGTCATCGGCGTGAAGCACGACCTCAAGGGCCAGGGCCTGATGGCCTTCGTCATCCTGAAGTCTGCTGCCGCCCAGACGGTCAACGAAGCCGACCTCGCCAAGAAGCTCAACGGGATGGTCGATGCCAAGATCGGTAAGTTCGCCCGCCCGGAGCGTATCGTCTTCGTCCCGGATCTACCCAAGACCCGCTCGGGTAAGATCATGCGCCGCCTCCTCCGCGACATCTCGGAAGGCCGCGAACTCGGCAATGTCTCCACCCTGGCCGATCCGGCCGTGGTCGAAGCTATCCGCGCGAAGTTCAACGCTCCTAAGGCCTGAGTTTAAAATCCGGTCCTTAGCAAAACCCCGACACCCGTCGGGGTTTTTTGTTTAAAGATATAAACCCAAAGGGAGACCGGAGACCGGATGATTAGCTGGGGTGCCTTGAGGCAGGGGCGCGACTGCGGTGGCCCGTAGCATCCTATTCGGTTTCCGGTCTCCCTTTGAGTTCGCCCCATGCCTTTGGTAGGGCTGGCTCTCCGAGCCCGCCGTTGAGCCGAGCGAGATGCGCATCTCTGTCCGCCAACGGACGGCTCGGAGAGCCGTCCCTACCAAGACAGGTGGATGCGATGTCATCGCATCCCTACCCCGCCCGCGACCTGCCACCCGGGGCTGCCACCCGCCACCCGTATCGGCGACTTAGCCTGTGATGTGTTCCCAACCGCCAACCGCTAACCGCCACCACCTTCCGACAACCCCATCTTGCCTCCCATCATCCTCGACCCAAACTCATTCCCATGCGCGCCCTGCTCCTGTTGCTGCTCACGGCCACCCTTTCCGCCGCCGGCTTGAAAGTCGGCGACCCCGCTCCCGCCGCGCGCCCGGAGTCGATGCTCCAAGGCGAGGCGGTGAAGGAATTCAAGAAGGGCGAGATCTACGTCTTCGAATGCTGGGCGAGCTGGTGCGGCCCGTGCGTCGCCGCGATTCCGCATCTGGATGACCTCCACAGGAAGATGGGCAAGAAGGGCGTGGTTATCACCGGTGTCAACGTGTGGGAAGCCGAACGTGATGCGGCTTCAGCCCAACGCGCGAAAGATTTTCTCAAGTCCCAAGGCGACAAGATGTCCTACCGCGTCGCCCTTGGCGGCAAGGCCTTCATCAAGGATTGGCTCGAAGCAGCCGAGGTGAGCGGTATCCCCCACGCGTTCGTGATCGCCGACGGTAAGGTTGCCTGGATGGGCCACCCGATACAGCTCACCCCGGAAATCATCGGCGACCTCCTCACGGGCACGCCCCTCGCCGCCGCCGCGCCGATCGCCGACAAGATCCCGCAGCGTCGCCTGAGCAAGCCGGCCGTCCCCGCCTCAAAGGCGTCCGGCGACCCGGAGATGCTCGCCGCGCAAGCGAAGCTCGACGCGCTCTCCGAAGCGATGGGCCGACGCGATTGGGATGCCGCCGAGAAGGCCCTCCCGGCCGCCGCCGGCGTCCTGCCCCCTCAGGAAGGAAAGGAAATGCGCGAATCCATCGAGGCGCAGATCGGCCTCGGCCGCGGCGACCCCACGAAACTCTACGCGCAGCTGAAGCGCGTCGCCGACGAGGAGTCCGACGACGCTGAAGCCATGAACGAAATCGCCTGGCGGCTCATCACTATGAAAGCCTTCCAGGGTAAGCTGAACCTCCCGCTCGCCGAGAAATGTGCGGTCCAAGCGGTGAAACTCACGAAGGAAGAGCACCCCGATAAGCTCGATACACTCGCCCGCCTCCGCTGGCTCCAAGGTAAAAAGGAAGAAGCCATCCGCTGGCAGATTAAGGCTGTCGACAAGTGCCCGACCCCGGAGATGAAGGCGCTCCTGCAGAAGACCCTCGATGCGCTGCTTAAGGGCGTCCTGCCTCCGGCCGACGACGAAGACGAAGGGCGCTGAGCAGGCCTCCACGACGCGGATGCGATGTCATCGCATCCCTACCTGATACCACTCCCACCACCAGCCACCCGGGGCTGCCACCCGCCACCCGAAGTTTGTATCCCACTTTTGCACCTTTGCACAGGCCGTAGGCCGATTTGCACTTTTGCACCTAGGACAGCACGTGGTGCTGTCCCTACCCCAACCCCTACCCCTGCCCCTCTTCAGCCCATGCTCCCCCGCCGCGACTTCCTCAAACTCTCCGCTCTCGCCTCGCTCGGTGCGCTCGCAGGTTGCGCGACCACACCATCGACGGCACGCATCCGCCCGATCACCCGTGGTCCGAAATTCCACTGGCGCGGCTACTACGACAAGTTCCTGTTCTCGGCTGATGACCGCTTCGTGCTCGCCAACGAGGTCGACTTCGAAGGCCGCTCACCGACGAAGGCTGACTCTATCCGGGTCGGAATGGTCGACACGCAGGATAATGACCGCTGGATCGACCTCGGCGGCTCCAATGCCTGGAACTGGCAGCAAGGCTGCATGCTGCAGTGGGTGCCGGGCTCCGATCGCGACGTGGCCTGGAACGACCGCGAAGGCGGCCAGTTCGTGACCCGCGTGCTCGACGTGAAGTCCGGCCGCACCCGCACCCTGCCTCATCCTTTCTATACGTTCAGTCCGGACGGCAAGACGGCCTTCGCGCCCGACTTCGCCCGCCTCGACGTCACTCGCCCGGGCTATGGCTACGCGACGGGCGCGGATCGCGACATCTGGAAGCTCAAGCCGGCCCCTGATGACATCGGCATCTGGAGCATGGACGTCGCCACGGGCAAGCAGCGCCTGCTCTTCTCGCTCGCCGAGGCGGCGAAGATTCCGTTCACCGGCCCGGCGAACGTCGCCTTCAAGCTAGGCGCGGTCCATTGGTTTAATCACCTGCTCTGCAACACCGACG
>CALQQQ010000012.1 GCA_943332745.1 Opitutus sp. GAS368
CCGCGACGCCCAAGCCGCACTCTGGAAGTCCGGCGTTGCCCTCGCCGGCCCGGATAGCGATGCCCTGAAATCCGAGTGGCGTCAAAGCAACGGCAAGGGCGTCCATTTTAGCGGACCCGGACTCCGGGAGCATGCGGCGCGCTGGGCCGAACGCATTACGCCTTGGCTCGAAGAGCAGCTTGCCCGTAAATAAAGTCTATGTTCGGCGGAAAATGTCCCTTCGGCCACAAGCCGTCCGACCCCTTCAAGGCGAAGCGGGAAGAAGCCCCCATCGCCCGCTACGCATTCCAAGGCGAAGAGATCCCGATGATCCTGCGCCATGCCGATGTCCGGAAAGCGGCGAAAGATTGGCAGACCTACAGCTCCGACGCACCCTTCCGCGTGCCGATCCCTTCCGAGGAAGAAGCACGCTCGATGCGCCAGCTGCCCATCGAGACGAACCCACCCGAGCACTCGGAATACCGGGCCATCGTGGAGCCTTTCTTCAACCGCCCGAAGCTGCCCGAGATGATTACTCAGGTAGAGGCGCTCATCGACGGCCTCTTACGTGAGGCGAAGGCCCGCGACACCGTGGAGGTCGTGCATGGCTTCGCCCTACCCCTCCAAGCCCGCGCCCTCACCTACCTCCTCAACACCACGGAAAGCGAAGCCGACCTTTGGATCGGCTGGGGCATCCACGTCTTCCGCGTGCGCGGAGGCCTCAAGAAAGGCGTCGAGCTCGAGGATTATCTCACGCGTAAGTTCGACGAAGTCAGCCGGCAGCCAGGAAACTGCTTCTTCAGCGCACTGACACAAGCGAGCTTCCGCGGCCGTCCGCTGACGCGCGAAGAGATGATGGGCTTCGCCAACCTCGCCTTTGCCGGCGGACGCGATACGATCATCCATACCGTCGCCTGCGCGCTGGGTCACCTCGCGGCGAATCCCGATGCGCTGGCCTATCTTCGCGAAGATCCGAAACGCATCACCCTCGCGAGCGAGGAGTTCTTCCGCTTCTTCATGCCGCTGACGCACATTGGCCGCGTCTGCCCGGTCGCGACTTCCGTCCACGGCGAACAAGTGCCCGCCGGCGGCCGCGTTTCGCTCGGGTGGGCTTCCGCGAATCGCGATGAAACCGTCTTCCCTCAGGCCGAGGAGTTTAAAATCGACCGTAAACCAAACCCGCACCTGTCCTTCGGCTTCGGTGAACACCTCTGCCTCGGCGCCCCGCACGCCCGGCTCATCGTCCGCACATTGCTCCAGAAATGCGTCGAGCTCGTGGGCTCATTGGAGATCGTGTCGGCGGAAGAACGCGTCGAGGTCGAACATTCCTACGAACGGAAGCTGGGGTATGAGTCGCTCGTGCTGAAGTTCCGCCCGCGAGCCTGAACGGGGTTGCCAGCCGCCGGGGGGTTAACTAACCCTTCTTCACCCCAACCTTCGCCTTGCGGCGGGGTTACAAACACGCACCCCGCCATGTTCGCCTTTAGCCTGACCATCTTCTGGGGAGCCTGCCTGCTCTTCCTCGTCCAACCGCTGATCGCGCGCTTCATCCTCCCCTGGTTTGGCGGTGGTCCTGCCGTCTGGACGACCTGCATGCTCTTTTTCCAGGTGCTGCTCCTCGGTGGCTACGCCTACGCCCACTTCAGCATTAGCCGACTGACGCCCCGCCGCCAGGTCATCACCCACCTCTGCCTACTCGCCCTGGCGGTCGCCCTCCTGCCGATCACCCCCAGTGACCAATGGAAACCGACCGATGGATCGCATGCGGCCGGCCACATCCTGCTGCTACTCCTCGCCTGCCTCGGCCTCCCTTACCTCGTGCTCTCGGCTACCGGACCGCTACTCCAGGCTTGGTTCAGTAAGGCCAACCCCGGTGTCTCGCCCTATCGCCTCTACGCCCTCTCCAACGTCGGCTCACTCCTCGCGCTACTCGCCTACCCATTCGTACTCGAACCGCAGCTCGCCCGCCAAGCCCAGGCCAATTGGTGGTCCCTTGGCCTCGCCGTCTACGCCGGCCTCGCCGGCTGGTGTGGTTACAAAGTCTGGAAGAGCGCGGGCTCCGACCTAACGGCGGCCTCGTCCAACACGCATGAAGAAGCGCCGACGTTGACGCGCCAACTGCTCTGGTTCGCCTTGCCGGCCTGCGGCGTGATGCTCCTCCTCGCGATCACCAATAAGCTCTGCCAAGATATCGCCGTGGTGCCCTTCCTCTGGGTGCTGCCGCTCAGCCTCTATCTACTTTCCTTCATCATCAGCTTCGACAGCCCCCGCTGGTACCACCGCGGCTTCTGGTTGCCGCTGCTCGTCTTTCTCCTCGTTACAGTGACGTACAACCTGTATGCCGCCGAATCCCATCCGAGCATCACGCCGCTCGCGACGATCTACCTTAGCACGATATTCGTGGCCTGCATGGTCTGCCACGGCGAAGTCTTCCGCCTGCGCCCCAGCGCGAGTCGCCTGACTAGTTATTATCTTTCGATTTCCGCCGGCGGCGCCGTGGGCGGGCTCTTTATCGCGCTCGTCGCCCCATTCATCTTCCCGGACTACTTCGAACTCCACCTCACCCTCTTCCTCACGGCGGCACTCGTGATCCTCGTGGTCCGCCAAGACCCCGCCGCTCCGCTGCGGAAGGGGATGGCAAACTTGGCTTGGGTCGTGCCCTTCCTCGCTCTCGCCGGCCTCGGCTACGCCCTGAGCAACATCGCCACAAACTCCCTCAGTGGCGCCGTGAGCGTCACCCGTGGCTTCTACGGCGTGCTCAAGGTGACGGAGACCGATAAAGATAACCCAGCCCGCCACCTCCTCACCCTTCAACACGGCGCAACCATCCACGGCCTGCAATATCAGAGCGCCGAACGCCGGACGGACCCCACGAGCTACTACACCTCCACGAGCGGGGTCGGGAGGCTCTTGCGCACCTATAAGCCGACCGGCGGCCGGCGTGTTGGCGCCGTCGGCCTAGGCTCAGGCACCCTCGCCGCCTGGGGCCGCCCAGGCGATACGTTCCGCTTCTACGAGATTAACGATGACGTCGCTCGCCTCGCGACGAGCACCTTCACCTACCTCAAGGATTCTAAGGCGAAGACTGAACTCGTCATGGGCGACGCCCGGCTCTCGATGGAACGAGAGGCCGACCAAAAGTATGATATCATCATCCTCGACGCCTTTAGCAGCGACGCCATTCCGGTCCACCTGCTCACGCTCGAAGCCTTCGCTCACTATCAGCGTCATCTCACGAAGGACGGGGTCATCGTCATCCATGTCTCCAACCGCTATCTCGATCTGCATCCCATCGTCTACCGGATTGCGGAAAAGATCGGCCTGCCCGCCATCACGATCGATGATACGGATACTTCCGCCGAGGACGATGGCTTCTACGGCTCCGATTGGATCCTTCTGACCCGCAACGCCGACCTCCTCCAGCAACCTCTCCTCCGCGACGCGACGAAACCGCCGGTGGAATTCTCGGCCCGCGTCCTGGCTTGGACCGATGAACGCAGCGATCTCCTGCGTATCCTGGTCTCGGAACCCGACAGCTTCCTTCGCTGGCTCCAAGGGCTCTGAGGTCAGCTTGAAGATGAACGATGAAGGATGGATGAAGGACATTGCCCGAAAGCCTTCGTCGGACTATCCCTACCCCTCCATGAGCCCTGTCAGTCTCACTCTTGCCCTGCTTTGCGGAGCCCTGAGCTGCCTAGCCGCCGAGCCGGCGAAGAAGGCGGCTAAGGTTCAGCCGCAACCCTGGGGCACCTGGGTTGAGGCGGACTTTCCGTTCTTCTCGTCCATCCTCGACGCCCGCCGCGACGGACTGGGTAAGAATAATCTCACACCTCGCGGACTTATCATCAAGTTACCCAACGACTGCTGGGCCTGCTTCGACACCGACCTGCTCCGCGTCTCCGCCGTCTGGCGCGGCAAGGGCGTGAGCGACAAGGCCCTCGCCCCTGGCTCCTACCTCGACCCGAGCCGCAAGACCCTGGGTGGACAATTTCCGGCGCCGCAACCCGAGGGTAAGCTCTGGGTCGGCCATGCAATCATTCCTGGCTGGCAGCTCGGTTCGACAGTCGACAGGAAGGACCCCCGCTCCGCCGCCCCGTCGCCCGAGGAAGTCGGCCGCGGTCCTATTCCGACCACGCTCGGCCAATTCCAATCCGTCGAACTTGTCGGCCAAGACGTCGTTCTGACCTATCGCGTGGCCGACGCGACCATCCGCGAGTTTTGGAAGGCCTCCGAACGCGATGGCCGTATTGTCGTCGAACGTCACCTATCGCTCTCCGCCCACGCCAAAGACCTGCTCCTCGTCATCGGCACGCGCTACCAAGGCCCGTCGCAGGAACTCGAAGCTGGCGTGACTGTTAGCGGCCCCGCGGAGCTCGCGCATGACGCCGACTTTTTCGCGGTGAAGGTCCCGGCCAACGTCGCTCCTGCCGCCATCTGCGTCTCGCTCTGCGATGAACACCCCGCCCCAAGCATCGCCGCTGTGGCCAGCCCTTCCGGCCCGACGGCCCCGCGCTGGCAGCCCTCGGTCGACACCCAGATCGCCCTCAGCTCCGCCAAGGACGCCTACGTCATCGACCACGTCGGCCTGCCGGTCGATAATCCCTGGAAACGCGCCGTCCGCACGGGCGACATCCAATTCCTCAAGGATGGTACGGCGGTCGTGGTCACCCTCGATGGCGACGTTTGGCTCGCCCGCGGACTCAAAGAAGGCTCCACCAAGGCGACCTGGCGCCGCTTCGCCTCGGGCCTACACGAGCCGATGACCTGCGCCATCCGTGATGAGCAGATTTACGTCTTCGACCGCAATGGTATCTGGCGCCTCCGCGACACGAACGGCGATGGCGAAGCCGACGTCCATGAACTCTTCTCCAACGCCTTCGCCCAGACGGCCGACATGCGTGAATTCCCGAGCACCATCCGACTCGCCCCGAAAGGCGAGTTTGTCATCGGCAAAGGCGGCCAAGAAGCGACGACCATCGGCAAGCATAATGGTAGCATCCTCCGCGTCTCTGCCGATGGGCAGACGGCTACCCTGCTCGGCCATGGCTTCCGCCAGCCCAACCTTTCCGTCAATACTCGCACGGGCCTGGTCGTCGCCAGCGACCAGCAGGGACAGTATATCCCCAGCACCCCACTCCACGTCGTCAAGGACGACCAGTTCTACGGCTTCCTGAGCGACAAGCTACCCAAGGAGAAATACCCCGCCCCCATCGCCGAGCCGCTCACCTGGATTCCGCACGCCGTCAACGCCTCCGCCCTTTCCCAGGTCTGGCTCTTCGACGCCAAGATGGGGCCGCTCAACGACGAGATGGTGCAGATCTGCTTCAATCAGCCCGACCTCCTCCGCGTGCTCTGGAACCATCGCGGCTCTCGACCGCAGGCCAGCGTCGTGAGCATCGCCAGTGATTTCGCTACGCCCCCGCTGAACGGCTCCGTCAATCCCGCCGACGGCCAGCTCTATATCGCCGGCTTCCAGATCATCGGCTGGGGCAACACGCTCAACACCCTCACTGGCATCGAACGCGTCCGCCATACCGGCGTACCTCCGCTGACGCCCCGCGAAATCATCCCGACGGACCGCGGCATCCTGCTACGTTTCGATGTCGTCCTCGATCCAGCCAAGGCGACGAACCCGGACAACTACTCCTTCGCAACCTGGCATTACAAACGCGCCCCCTCCTACGGCTCGGCCCAATACAAAGCCGATGGTAAGACCGGTAACGATTGGCTGACCGCCAGCAGCGCCTATCTGAGCACGGACGGTAAGAGCGTCTTCATCGGCGTCCCTGGACTGAAGCCCGTCGAACAGCTGCGCATCGGCTGGGGCATCGCTTCCGCGGCCGGCGTCGAGATGCGCCAGAACGCTTATACGACGCCGTACGAGTTCACTCCGTTCGATCCTAAAGCCGAAGGCTTCGGCTCGATTGAAATCGACCTGACGCCTCGCACCGCCGCGGCGAAGAAAGCTGAGATTGTCTCCGCCGACGAAGGTAAGCGTCTCGCTACGATGTTCGGCTGCGTCGCCTGCCACTCCGTCAGCGAAACCGTGATGGTCAACGTCGGCCCGAGCTGGAAAGGCCTCTTCGGCTCTAAGCGCGACTACGTCTCCGAAAAGGGCAAGAAAGGTTCGCTCATCGCCGACGCGACGTACCTTCGCGAATCCATCCTCGAGCCGAACGCGAAGAAGCACGCCTCCTTCCTTAGATCGGAATTCGCCATGCCGAGCTTCGCCGGCGTGCTTTCCGATGCCCAGGTCGAGTCAATCATCCTCTACCTCCAATCCCTCAAGTAACATGTCACCCTCGCTCGACCTTACCCGCGCGCCCGCCCACGATCCGCTGGAAATCTATCGCTTCCGCGACGGGCTATATGCCGTCGACCTGATTGCCGCCGCCATCACGGAATTTGACCTCTTCACGAAGCTCGCCACGAAGCCTGCCGATCTAGCCACCGTCTGCCGCGACCTCGGCACGCATCGCCGTCCGACCGACGTGATGCTGACGCTCTTCGCCGCCAACGGCTTCCTCGCCCTCAAGGACGGCGTCTACTCCACCACCCCTCTCGGACAGGAGCATCTCGTCAGCACCTCGCCGATCTTCCTGGGTGCCTATTACGCCTCGCTCAAGGACCGTCCGGTGGTGAAGGACTTTATCATCATCCTAAAGACCGACAAGCCCGCCAACTGGGGCAGCTACAAGGACGAGAAGCCCTGGAGCGAAGCGATGCTCACCGACGCCTTTGCGACTAGCTTTACCGCGGCCATGGATTCACGCGGCTTCACGCTCGGCCCGGCGATGGCCAAGGCTTCGCCGATTGGCGCCCGCACCCGCCTCCTCGACATCGCTGGCGGCTCGGGCATCTACGCGTGCGCACTCGTCGCCAATCACGCCAACCTAACCGCAACGGTCTTCGAACGCGCCCCGGTCGACGGCATCACCCGCAAGATGATCGCCAAGCGCGGCTTCCAGGACCGCGTTGACGTCAAGGCCGGCGACATGTTCACCGAATCCCTACCCACGGGCTACGACGTCCACCTATTCTCTAACGTCCTGCATGACTGGGATACCGACAAGGTCCGCTTCCTGCTCGCCGCTTCCGCGAAGGCTCTGCCTAAGGGCGGACTGCTCATCGTCCACGACGCCCACCTGAACGACACCAAGACTGGCCCGGCTCCGGTGGCCGCCTATTCGGCCCTGTTGATGAGCGTGACCGAAGGCCGTTGCTACGGCACCGGCGAGATGCGTGACCTGCTAACCGAAGCCGGCTTTACCAATATCCGTCATCAGGACACCGCCTGCGATCGTAGCATCGTCACCGCCGTCCGGAATTAAAGGATGAGCGCCAGAGTCCTCACCCTCTGCCTGCTCTCAGGAATCAGCGCTCAGGCCGAGCCTCTGCCCTACGCATTCTGGAAGGCCCGTGAGACGGCCTTCAATGATGTCGTCTTCTCCCGTACGGCCGCGACTTATCTCCCCTTGGCCCCGAGCCTCGAGCCCGGCACCTTCAAACTCCCAACGTATGCCGGAGGTGCACCCAGCGGAGAAGGGGTTTGCGTCTTGGGCTTCCTGCTTTCCGCCGACCTGAGCGGCGATCCACGCGTCAAACCTCTACTCTCCTCGGCCTTACGCTGGAGCTCGCCCGAAGGCATCCCCAGCAATGGCATCGGCGGTAAAGCGACCACGAGTTATTGGTACGAACTGCAACCCGCGGTCCTACTCACCCAGCTCGCCATGCGGCACCCCCAGTCGGTGGAGATGGACGCGAACCTCACCCGCATGGCTGACCGCTATGTGGTAATTATCCGTGAACTCGGGGGCCCTCGGGCTGACTTCAATCAAACGAGCTACATCACCCACGGGCCGCAGAAGGGTCCGGTGGTCAACGGACGCTGGACCGAGCCCGATGCCGCCGCCGCCATGGCCTATGTGTGCTACGCAGCCTGGCTTCGGCACCGCCAACCTGCGCACCTTGAATCGGCCCGCTGGGCCATGGACACGCTTGAACGACGGACCCTCGCTGACGGCAATCCGCTCTACGAGTTCAGCCTTTACTGCGCCCCCATCCTCGCCGCCCGGATGAATCGCGAACAAGGCACGCACTACGACGTCCGTAAATTACTGGATTGGTGTCTCGGAAAGAATGATGGCACCAAAAGCACCCGACCCTACTGGGGCCGCATCGACCATGACTTCAATGGACTAACGACCAAAGGACTCTGCGGCTACACGCGCGAAGGTGACGCCTATGCCTTCGCGATGAATAGTTTTCTCGCAGCTGCGATGATCGCGCCACTCGCCGCCGAGGATTCGTCCTTCGCGCCGGAAATAGGCCGTTGGCTCGCCCAACTCACCCATAGCGCCCGCAACTTTTTCCCGGATGAAGTACCCGCAGGGCAACAGTCCGGCCCGGAACATCGCGGCACACGCTTGGCGGCCATTCCCTACGAAGGGCTGCGTGAGAAAAAGCGCCTGCTCACGGCTGTCAGTGAAACCTCCCCAGGACACTGGCTCGCCGAACTTCCATCGGGGGTCGGCGACTTCCAATGGCGGGCGGAAATCAAACCCGTCGAGGGCCAGACCCTGCGCGTGCGCGTGCTGAATAGCGCTAACCAGCAAATCTATTTGGGAAACTATCGCCTCAAAGCCGGGCAGACTACCCTAGGCGGACTACTTCGCGCCACCCAGACTCCGCTCCGACTCGAATTCACCATCAATGACGCGCCCTTCAGCCTAACCAAGCTCCGCGTGGAAAATAAACCCGGCGGCGGACCATGGCTCACCGGTGATCCGGTCTTCTTCGGCTGGGGACCGAAGACGGATCTGGCCGTCTACGGGGGAGCCTACATCGGCAGCTTCACCGCCCTGCTGGCCCCCTCCAAGAACCCGAACCTCCAAGTCTTCGACGTAGGCATTACCGACCATCTCGGACATGACTCTCGCCCGAAGCTGCTATTCGTGAACACCAGCGAAACCGAAGTCATCCATGATGGCCTGAAAATTCCTGCCCGAGGTACGACCCTCCGCTGATTCCCATCGCCAACCCTTCTCACCCCCATCTCCTAACTCCATGCGCACCCTCCTCATCGCCCTGCTCACCGCCGTCACCTGCTCGGCTGCTGAAAACCCTGAACTCGCCCGCGTAACCGCGGCGGATGATGCCCGCGTCTCCGCGATGAAAGCGCCAACCCGTGAGAAGCTTGAGTCGGTCCTGTCGCCTGACCTGCGCTACGCGCACTCCAACGGACAGGTCGACACCAAGGCCACGTTGATCGACTCCCTGACGAGTGGTTCGGCTAACTATTCTAAATACGCCTATCAGGATCGCCAGTTCACCTTCCCGGCCCCTGGCATCGCCCTCATGGCCGGACGCTTTGATGTGAAGGCCGTCGTGAAAGGTAACCCCGCCGAGAGCACCATCAGCTTCCTCGCCGTCTGGCGCCTCGAAAAGGGCGAATGGAAGTTCCTCGCCTGGCAGTCCTGCAAGGTCCCGCCGGCGACCAAATAGGATCAAAGATGAAGGATAGTGAACTCCGAAAGGACTTCTTTCACAGCCCATCTTTAATCGTTCATCCTCCATCCAGCATCTTTGAGCTGCTTTCATCCTTCATCTTTCATCCTGCACCCCCCATCTTCCCTCCATGCGCTCACCCCTGCTCGCTTCCCTCGTCGCCCTTACCCTAGGCGCCGCTTCCCTGCACGCCGCCGAGACCCCGGCTAAGCCTAAGACCGAGACGCCGAAAGCACCGGTTAACTTCGTCAACGACGGCAACCCCGAACGCCTGAAGAACCCGCTCGTGATCCAGCCGGACGAAAACGTCGCCTACGGCTCGCATCGCATGCAGGTCATGTACTTCTGGCGCGCGAAGTCCGACAAGCCTACCCCTCTACTCTTCTACATCCATGGCGGCGGCTGGGCCAACGGCGATCGCTCCGCCGTCAACGGCATGCTCAAGGAATCCCTCGCGGCTGGTATCTCAGTAGTCTCGGTCGAATACCGTTACATCAAGGACGCCACCGCGGACGGCGTGGTGCCTCCGGTGAAGGGCCCGATGCTGGATTGCGCCCGCGCCCTTCAATTCTGCCGCAGCAAGGCCAAGGAATGGAATCTCGATAAGACCAAGGTTGGCGCGGCTGGCGGCTCCGCCGGAGCCTGCACCAGCCTCTGGCTCGCCTTCCATGACGACCTCGCCGACCCGAAGAGCGAAGATCCGATTGCCCGCGAATCGACCCGCCTGACCTGCGCCGCCGTCCAAGTTCCGCAAACCTCCCTCGACCCGAAGCAGATGCGCGAATGGACACCCAATAGCACTTACGGCGCCCATGCGTTCGGTATCGCTGGTAATCGCAAGACGTCCGTGTCTTCCTTCCAGGCCTTCTTCGAGGCGCGGGAGAAGATCATGCCGTGGATTAAGGAATACTCGCCTTACGAACTCGTCACCCACGACGACCCACCCGTCGGCCTCTTCTTCGGTACTAAGCCCAACCTCGGCCAAGACGAGAAGGACCCCACGCACACGGCTAATTTCGGCGTGAAGCTCAAGGAGCACTGCGATGAGATCAAAGCTCCCTGCGAGCTCGTCTACCCCGGCGCCCCGAACGTCACGCACGCCAATCCGAACGACTACATCAAGGCGTACCTCCTGCCCTCCGCCAAATGAAGACCGTCGCCACCCTGCTTTCCTGCGTGACGCTCGTTGCAGCCGAACCCGCCAAGCGACCCTCCGCTGAAGAGATGAAAGCGATAGCGCTCAAAATGGCAGTCGACGTTACCAGCACCAAGGACGGCACGTCGCAAAAAGTCGTCTACTACCAGCCGGACTCCGCGGCGAAGAATCTCACCGGCCCAGCCGTACCACTACTGGTCTTCCTACACACCTGGAGCGGAAGCATCGAACAAGGACCGATGCTCGTCGGGCTGGCCAAGCAACGCGGCTGGGTGATGATCGCCCCGGCTTTCCGTGGCATTAACAACCATCCGGAAGCCTGCGCCTCCGACCTGGCGTCGCAGGACATCGTCGACGCGGTGGAATACGCCAAGAACCACGCCCGCATCGACACCGACCGTATCTACCTCGTGGGCGGTTCCGGCGGCGGCCACATGTCCCTCGTCATGGCCGCCCGTACCCCCGGCCTCTGGGCCGGCGTGAGCGCCTGGGTGCCGATCTCCGATCTGACTGCCTGGCACGCCGAGAGCACGGCACGGAAGAATAACTACGCCAAGATGATCGAGCAGTGCTGCGGCGGAAAGCCCAGTCCCGCCACGGAAGCCGAATACCGACATCGTTCGCCCCTCTTCCATCTCGCCGCCGCCAAAGGCGTGCCGCTCGACATCAATACCGGTATCCATGACGGCCACACCGGCTCCGTGCCGGTCAGCCAGTCGCTCCACGCCTTCAACGCACTCGCCACGACCGACAAACAGGTCTCAGCCGCCGACATCGACTTCATGGTGCGCGAACAGAAAATCCCGGCTACCCTCGCGGGCGAGACGCAGGCTGACCCTGAGCGCCAGAAGGCCACCCTCTTTCGTAGGAGCTCTGGTAACGTTCGCGTGACCGTCTTCGAAGGCGGCCACGACTCCGAACCCTCGGCTGCCCTCGAGTGGCTGGCCCGCCAGCGTAAAGGACAGCCTGCCGACTTCAGCCTAGGTTCCGTCGTTTCCAGCCAAACCGGAGCAATCAAACTCGCAAAGTAGGCCGGCCAAACCCCTTTGGGGTGGCAACTCTAGTCCGGGTAGATTGTCCTCATCGACGGTGAACCCCTCGCCCCTCTATCGCCGCGTCGGACTACACGTCCTACCCATCCTTTTCTGCTGCTACC
>CALQQQ010000013.1 GCA_943332745.1 Opitutus sp. GAS368
CCAAGGACTAACCTTGCCCGCCATTCCTGCATCGCCGAAAGTATCGGCGATGCAGGAATGGAAACGTGGCGATCCGTCGACAGCTCCCGCCCGCGCGCCTCTGGCCCGCGGCGGTAAGCTTAATGCGCCCAACCTGATCGCAGCCTACCGGGCCGGCATCTTCCCTTGGTATTCCACTGGGGAGCCCGTGAAGTGGTGGTGCCCGGACCCGCGCTTCGTGATGCGCCCGGCCGACTTCCGCCTGACGGACAGCCTGCGCAAGACGATGCGCAAGAAAGGCTGGTCGGTCACCTTCGACCAGCAGTTCGCGACGGTGATGCGTCGCTGCTCCGAAGTCCCCCGCCCCGGCCAGAATGGCACCTGGATCAACGACGAGATGATCGCAGCCTATTGCGAACTGCACCGGCTGGGCTTCGCGCATAGCGTCGAGGTCAGCTGGGAAGGCCAACTCGTCGGCGGGCTCTACGGCGTCGCCCTCGGCCGCCTCTTCCATGGTGAATCCATGTTCCACCTGAAGGCCGATGCCTCAAAGGTGGGCTTCGCCACGCTCGTCGCCCGCCTGCAGGCCTGCGGCTACTTCCTCATCGACTGTCAGGTGCCCACGCCGCACCTCGCGAGCCTTGGGGCCTTCAACGCCGATCGCGCCGAATTCCTCGAAGTGGTGAAACTCTTCCGCGACCAGCCGCCCACAGGCGACGCCTTCGCACCTATTCCGACTTCGGACGCGACTTAAGCAGCGCGCGGGCCTCACGTTCGTAGACACGCTCGACAATCACGCAGAGCTGCTGGAGCGAACGTCCGTCGGTGTATACGGCGATACCAGCCTTCATGTAAGCCTGCTCGCGCTTCTTCATGAGGTCGCGGATCTTGGCCTCAGGGTCGTCGCCCTTGAGGAGTGGACGACGCGAATTACCCGCGGTGCGACGCAGGATGGTGTCGACCGATGCGAAGAGCGTGACGACGATGCCTTTCGAGCGGACGAGCTCGCCCATCCCTGGCGGGACGACGAGGCCACCACCACAGGCGATGACCGCTCCGTTCACTGGTAGAAGACTTTCGACGACCTGACGTTCGAGGGCGCGGAAATGCTCCTCGCCGTGCTCGGCAAAGATGTCAGCAATCGAGACGCCGGCCAGTTTCTCGACCAGCTCGTCGGTATCGTAGAAACGCCGCCGCCAGCGCTTGGCCAGTTGGCGACCGAGCGCGGACTTCCCCGTACCCATGAATCCGGCGAGGATCAGGTTCGGGGAGTCTTCCTTGTTCGCGACGGGCACCATACCGTCATAGCAAGCCCCCGCCCGCCTTTCGGCAAGCGACAAGCGTGGCGGCCGTTACTTGGCCGGCAGGGCTGCCAGCGCCGCCTTGACCCTCGGTGCTAGACGTTCGGATAAACCTTGGGACGCTTCCGTCAACGCGGTCCGATCCTCCTCGGCGCAAAGACGAGGGACCGCATCCCAGGCGGCTTCGGTCAGTTCGTTGGCCTGCCCCTTGAGCAGGCCCATGAGGGCTGCCTTGGTGACAAGTCGGCTCTTGCTGAAGCGGTTCGCCCGGACGGCGACGATGCGCACCCAAGCCGCCTTGGCGGCCAGCGAAGTACCGACTGGCTCGGCGGGCAGCATATTTGTGGCCAGCGCAGATGGCAGACGGAGGATCTCATCTTCGACCTCCTGGACCTGCGAACGCTGCGTTAATTTAGCCATTCGTTCCCAGTAGATCGGCGCGGCGACGCTCGGGGAGATGCGACGGAGCAAACGATTGGCCCGCTGGGCGACTGCGAAGTCCTCCTGCCTTGTGAGTGCGACGAGTTCGTCGACGGTCAGCGGATACTCCTTGGACGAACGACGGAGATCGAGGGCGCGCTCGAGTTCGGCCAGCTTGGTCTCGGGTGTCGTCCCCGCCGGAGCCTCGACCTCGTTGGCTGGCTTGGGATTGATCGGCAACACGGGCTTATGATTAGGATCCAGTAGCAGCACCTGACTCAAGGCGGCCTGCACTTCAGGAATCTCGGATGATTTGGCGGCTGCCCGGACGCGATCGAACCAAGCCTTGGCTTCCGGCGAAGCCATGACGAAAGAGCGTGAGTGGTCGAAAATGGCCTGCTGCGCGGCGAGGCGCTTCTCGGCAATCGCGAGATCAGTGAAGGTAGCGGCGGACGGCGACTCGGCGGCGAAACCGACGAGGCAGGTGGCGCAGGCGAGGAAGATCGAAAAAGGCTTCATGGTCATTTTGATGAGGGTGCGCTCAGAGGGCCCAGTTACCGCGCATCGCGGGGGAGTGGAGATGGTTGGCTTGGTCATCGCCGATGAAGCCACTCGCATCCGACTTGAAGTTCAGCTTGCGGCCGAGTCGGACGCTGAGCGCCGCGAGATTAACCAAGGTGGAACTGCGGAAGGCCTCGGCGACGCCATAGCCGAAAGGCCGTTTCTCGCGGGCGCACACATCGAAATCATCCTCTTGGTATTCGGGCAGCGGGAACTCAGCGGCCTTGCGCAGTAGCTCGGGTCGATCGCAACGCATACCGGCGAACAGCTTACCGTTGGGCCCCTCGAGGAACGGATTGTTCGGATTACGCTCAGCAAGCTCTGATTCAAGGATGATACGCGTGCCGTCCTTGTAGGTGAGCGTGACGGTTTTCCAGACACCGCAGGCCATGGCATCCTGCGGCGGCGCATCGCACTCGGCGGTGATCGGGGATTCATTATCCTTACCAAGGAAATACTGGACCGGATCGAGGAAGTGCTGACCCATGTCGCCGAGGCCGCCTTGGTCGAAATTCCAATAGCCGCGGAACGAGCCATGGGCGCGGTGAGGATGGTAAGGGATCAGCGGCGAAGGGCCGCAGTACATATCCCAGTTGAGGTTCGCAGGGATCGGCTGGGGGGCGAGCTCGGGCTTGCCGGTCCACATATTCACCTTCCAGGCGATACCGCCAACGGGCGCGAGGCGGATGGTCAGCGGCCCACCGAGGACGCCACTGGCGATGACGCGCCTGATTTCGCGAGCCGGACCGACGCCGTAATAGTTGGTGCGGTTAAGCCGGAACCAGGTGTTCACGCGGAAAGGCACGCCAGTCTGCTGCACCACCCGACTCAGGGCGATACCTTCACCGATTGTGCGCGTCAGGGGCTTCTCACACCAGACAGCCTTGCCGCGACGCGCGGCCATAGCCGCGATGACGCCATGCCAGTGCGGCGGGGTGCAAACGTGGACAACGTCGGCATCGGGCATCGCGATGACCTCGCGGAAATCTTCGGCCGTCATCGGCGTACCGCCGCCGGCCTGCTTGATGCGGTCGAGCTTCGTCTGCACACGTTTGCTGTCCACGTCGCAGATGCCGACGATCCGGTTCTTGCCGGTCATGCGCGGCTCGGAGTGCATGGCGGAGATACCACCGCAACCGACGATGACGTGGTTCAATGTCTCGCTCGGCGGGATGAAGCCTCGGCCGAGCACATGGCGAGGGATGATCGTGAAGCCAAGGGCGGCGACAGCAGCTTTACGCAGGAAAGAACGACGGGGTAATCGCATCGGGGTGTGTTATGAGGAGGAAAGACCTCCTACAATCATGATAGTTCCCCGCCGCAGATGAATGCCGTTATATGGCACTATTCCGCCGTTTAAAGACGCCTCCGCTTTGCATTCGATGGATAACCCGTCTCCCTGTACTCATGTCGAACTCGTCCACGCCCGCCGCCCGCTCTCCGGAGAGTACGGTCAGCCTGCAGTCGGCCATCCGACAGACGGAGACCGTCCCGTTCTACGCCACGTCGGCATGGCAGGACGCGTTCGCCCTCCCCTCGCCACACCTCGTCGACCTACCGCGCATCACGAAAAGCCAGCTGCGCGAACATTCACCCGAAGGATTTCTCCCAGCTGGCTTGGAGCTAAAAAATCTGCTGGCCCGCGGCCTAATCGAAGAGGAAAGCACCTCGGGCACCTCCGGCGCCAGCGTCCGCGTCGTCTTCGGCAAGACCTGGTGGGCCGAACAAGAACGCCGCGCCTTGATCCGGAATCCTTTCCTGGCGGGCCTTTACGGCAATCGTCCCAGTCTCCGACGAGCTGTACTCACGACGCCGGGCTGCAGCGGTGTCAGCTGCTATAACCGCTGGCTAAACCTTGAACAACGCACCTTCGGTGATAGTCTCTACGTCAACCAGTCGCGCATTCCCTTCACGCTTGGTGCAGAGAAACTCGCCGGCATGGCTAAGGAGATCACGGATTGGGCGCCGACCTTCCTCGACGTTGACCCGGTACATGGCGCCTGGTTTGCGCTGTACTGCGAGCGCCGCGGCCTGCAGTTCCCTACCCTGCGCTTCATCCTGACGAGTTATGAGTACACCAGCGTCGTCCACCGGGCGATCATGGAACGTGTCTTTGGTGTACCGGTCATCAATCTGTATGGCTCCAGCGAGACCGGCCACCTACTCATCGAGCACAACGGCGCGATGCTCCCCAGCCAAGAGACGGCGATCCTCGAAAGCACCGTAGCCGAAGGACTAGGCGAACTCCTCGTAACCACCCGAACGAACCCCTACCTCGCCCTCCTGCGCTACGAAATCGGCGACTATGCCGAGCGAACCCCCGATGGTTATCGCGTGCACGGCCGCAAACGCGACGCCCTACGCAGCGCCGAGGGACGCACCCTGACCACGCGCATGATCGACCAGACCTTCGCTGGAGTCGGCGGTATCGCCCATTATCAGCTCCGCCAGAAGCCCGATGGCTCGGCCCACCTCTTCCTCCTGCCCGAAACCGAAGGCGACACCCTGACCTCGGCCCAGGCCAAGCTGACGACCGAACTCGGACATCTGCTGGGAGCCACCGTCACCGCGGAATCCGTCAGCCTGATCACCCCGGAGGATTCAGGGAAATTCCGCCTGACCGTCCGCGAAGCGGCCTAAACCAGGAGATTACCGCCCTAATAGGGGCTTTCGGGCTGGAAAAACCCGCCCCCACCCACCAAGGTGGCTTTTTCAACACCATGGAAGTCTACATCGACGGTAAGTTCTACCCCAAGGCCGAGGCCAAAATCTCGGTCTTTGACCACGGTTTCCTCTATGGTGACGGCATCTTTGAAGGCATCCGCCTCTACCAAGGCTGCGTCTTCCGCTTGGACGAGCACCTCGAGCGTCTCGAGATGTCCGCCAAGGCCCTCTGCCTCGAGATGCCCTGGTCCCGCAAGGAGATCGCGGAGATCATCTGCGAGTCCTGTCGCCGCAATAAACTGACCGATGGCTACATCCGCCTCGTCGTCTCCCGCGGCTTTGGCGACCTCGGCCTATCGCCGAAGAACTGTCCTACCCCGTCAATCATCTGCATCGCCGACACGATCAAGCTCTACCCCGAGGAACTCTACACCACGGGCATGCGCATCATCACCGCGCCGACGCGCCGCATCAGCCCGGCCGCCCTGCCGCCGATGATCAAGTCCCTCAACTACCTGAACAACATCATGGCGAAGATGGAAGCCCAGCAGCACGGCTTCCACGAGTGCCTCATGCTCAACGAACAGGGCTACGTCTCCGAGTGCACTGGCGATAACGTCTTCTTGATCCATAAGGGCCGCCTCATCACCCCAGCCTCCCACGCGGGTGCCCTCGTGGGCATCACCCGTCAGGTCGCCCTCGAGATCGCCGCCGCACTCAAGATCCCGACCGTCGAGACGAACATCACGCGCTATGACGTCTGGAACGCCGACGAATGCTTCCTCACCGGCACCGCCGCCGAGGTCATCCCCGTCATCGAAGTCGACGCCCGTAAGATCGGCACCGGCAAGCCTGGCCCTATCACCGCCAGCATCCTCGCGGAATTCCGCAAGAAGGCGTCGCGCGAAGGCCAGATGATCCGCTAAGACCGCCTGCGCCCTGACGCGCATGCCCGCCGCCTCCAACCCTCCGACCGCCGACAGCCGCGAAGCCACGCTATGGCGGTTACTGCGTATCGCTTGGTCGTATCGCTCGGACTGCCTCCAACTCCTCGGCCTACAGCTGGTCGTGGTCTTCCTGACCGTCGCGGTCATCGCCCTCGCCGGGGTCGGTATCGACTTCGTCCGCCACTGCGCCGACCGCACGGTTCCCGCGCCACACCTACCCTTCTTCGTCCCGGTCGATGCGAGCGATAAGGCCGTGTTCGTCTGGCTCGGCGCCGGCATCCTAGTCGCGGCCCTCCTCCGCGCAATCATCTCGTATGTCTTTGGATTGGTGTCCGTCCGCTTCCTGCACGGGCGCATCGTCGTCAATCTGCGCTCGCAGGTCTTCGCCAAGCTCCAGCAGCTGAGCTTCCGCTTCTTCGACTCCAACGCCAGCGGCTCGATCATCAACCGCGTTACCTCCGACGCACACGCCATCCGGCTCTTCATCGAAGGGGTGGTCCTGCAACTGGCGATCATCACCATCACCCTCGTCGCCTGCTCGGTCTACATGCTGCGCACCGACTGGCGCCTGACGCTCGCCTGCCTCTCAGTGCTCCCGTTCCAAATCTGGTTCGCGATTCGCTTCTCCCGCAAGGTGCGCCCGGCCTACGAGGAGAACCGCGACCTGATGGACCGCATGGTGCTGGGCTTCTCGGAAAACGTGCAAGGCATCCAAGTCGTCAAAGGCTTCGCCCTCGAACCGCGCGTGATGGGTCGCTTCGCCGGATGGAGCGAGGATATCCGCCTCCAGAAGCGTAAGGTGTTCGGCGAGATTGCTCTCTTCTGGCCCGTTATCGATGGCCTCAATCGCCTATCCATGGCCATCCTCATCGGTTACGGTGGCTGGATGGTCGCCCGGGGTGAAATCGCCTTAGGCACCGGCCTAGTAGCCTTCGCGGGCCTGCTGCAGCAGTTCTCAGCCCAGGTCACGACCCTTGCCGCAGTGGTCGACAACGCCCAGGTCTCGCTCGCCGGCGCCAAGCGCATCTTCGAGATTCTCGACACCGACCCAGGCGTCGCGACCGAACCCGGCGCCGCTTCCCCGGGACGCTTCCTGGGCCGCGTGGCCTTCGAGAGCGTGAGCTTCGAATACCAGGAGAACGCGACGGTGCTGCATGAACTCTCGTTCGTCGCCGAGCCTGGCCAACGTATCGCCATCGCCGGCGCCACTGGCGCAGGCAAGTCCGCCCTGCTCTCGCTGATTCCCCGCTTCTACGACCCACGCTCCGGACGCGTGACCCTCGACGGCCACGACATCCGCACCCTGCCGCTGCCGGAACTCCGCCGCCAAGTGGGCATGGTCTTCCAAGAGAACTTCCTCTTCTCGAACACGATCGCGGCCAACATCGCCTTCGGCCACCCCGACGCCACGCCAGAACGCATCGAACGCGCCGCCCGTATCGCCGGCGCCCACGCGTTCATCGTGGCGCTGCCCGAAGGCTACGAGACCTTCCTCGGCGAAGGCGGCGTGAACCTCTCCGGCGGCCAGCGCCAACGCATCGCCATCGCCCGGGCGCTCCTGCTTGAGCCGACCGTCCTCCTGCTCGACGACCCGACCTCGGCCATCGACCCCGAGACCGAGAAGGAGATTATGGAAGCGATGGAATCGGCGATGGTCGGCCGGACGACCTTCATTGTAGCCCACCGCCTCAGTACGCTGCGCCGGGCCGACCTGATCCTGGTGCTCGACCATGGCCGACTCGTGCAGACAGGTACGCACGCACAGCTAATGACCCAGGACGGGCATTACCGCCGGGCCATCCTCGTCCAAACGGAGGGAGTCGTCGCATGAGTAAGAGTAGCCTCGAGATCGCGGTCCGCCGCATCCGCCCTGACGAAGAAGAGCCCGATCGCCTCCCCCTGCGCTGGTCGACCGTCGCCCGCCTACTCGCCTTCACCGCACCGCACCGCCGGCAGCGCAACACGCTACTCTGCCTTTGCGTCTTTCGGGCGATGGCCCTGCCCGGCCTCGCCTGGCTCGTCGGTCATATCATCAAGGGCCCCGTGACGACGGGCGACGGCGCCGCGACCCTCCGGGCACTCGCCTTGTTCACGGTCTTCTTCATTGTCGCCGACGTTGCCCTGTACTGGCGCATCCGTCTCGCCCACCAGATTGGCGAGAACGTCCTGCGTGACCTACGCGACAAGCTGATGGCCCATCTGCTCACGCAGCCGCTCTCATTCTTCCACGCCCGGCGCCACGGTAGCCTGATCAGCCGCATGATCTCGGACATCGAGGCGATGCGTAACGGCATTCAAAACAACTTCTTCATCTCGTTCGTCTCTCTCGGGCAAATGGCCTGCGCGGCGGCGCTCATGCTGCTCGCTAATCCGCAGCTGTTCCTCGTGCTGCTGGCCATCGTACCTTGCCTACTCATTGTACATGGCTTCTTCCGCGGCAAGATTCTACATGCGTCGCGCGTCCAGCAGGAGACCTTCTCCCGCGTGACCTCGGCGCTCGCCGAGACGGTGCAAGGTATCCGCGTGACGCAGGGCTTCGCCCGCGAGGATACCAACGCCGGCATCTTCACCCGTCTCGTCCGTAGCCTCGCCGGCAACGTGGTAAAGACCGCCAGCCTCACGTCGCTCTACCTACCTTTGCTCGAACTCAACGCTCAAGGCTTCATGGCCGCGCTCATCGGCGTCGGTGGCTGGGCGGCTCTTTCTGGCACCGGCACGAGCCTCGGTGACCTCGTGACGTTCTTCTTCTTGGCCGACCTGTTCTTCTCGCCGATTACAATCATCGGCACGCAGCTGTCTGAAGCCACGCTCGCGATGGCCGGTGCGGAACGCTACTTCCGGCTGCTCGACACGCCGCCGGCCTGGACGGATAAGCCGACGGCGGTCGAATGCCCGCCCCTCAAAGGCCAGGTGGAGTTCCGTGATATCCACTTCGCCTATATCCAAGACCGTCCCGTCCTGCATGGGATTTCGTTCGTGGCCCAACCGGGGCAGGTCATCGCCCTCGTCGGCCATACCGGCTCGGGCAAGTCCACCATCATCGGGCTACTGGCGAAGTTCCAGCTGCCGCTTACGGGTGAGGTACTGGTCGACGGCCATGACCTCGCCGATATCCGCCAGGAGACCTTACGCCGTCAGATGGGCTTCGTCTTCCAACAGAACTTCCTCTTTGCGGGCACGATCGCGGAGAACGTGAAATCCGCTCGCCCTGACGCGACTGACGATGAAATCCGCCAGGCCTTCCGCGACCTGGACTGCCTCGACCTGATTGAAGACCTCCCAGTCGGCATCTACACACCCTGCTCCGAGAAAGGGCGTGGCCTCTCGATGGGCCAACAGCAACTGGTCGCCTTCGCCCGCGCCCTCATGGCCGACCCGCGCATCCTCGTGCTCGACGAAGCCACCAGTGCCGTCGACACGCTCACGGAAGCTAGACTCCAGGTCGCACTCACGCGCCTCATGAAGGGTCGCACCTGCTTTGTGGTCGCCCATCGCCTCAGCACGATCCGGCGGGCGGACCGCGTCCTCGTGCTCGCCGATGGCCGCATCGTCGAACGCGGCACGCATGACGAATTACTCGCATTGCATGGAGCCTACGCGGGGTTGCACCGCGACTTTCTCAGCTCGACGACCTGAGGTCGCCTACTTCGACGACGGAGCGGCGCCGAAGTTCAGACGCCGGGGCTTACCCTTATCATCAACCTTCGCCGGCGGCTTCGGATCAACCAAGACCAACGGGAAAGTCGCGGCCAAATTCTGCGTCCGGACGTTGGCGTAAAGGTCGCCGACCGGTGACTGACGGAACACCTCGACCTGAAGATTTTGGTAACTGACTTCGGCCGGCTTCTTCAGGACAGCCAAGGATACCTCCAGGTGGACAGCTTGACTGGCGGGGCCTCCGGCAAACCTCACAGACTTGTTAGGGCCGAGCGTCACGATCGCCAAACCATTCGAATCCTCATGCACAGGGACGCTCCAGGTCTCCCCCATTAAAAGATCCGGAGGAAGGACGAGTAATAGCTTTCGGACCGGACCGCCGGGGTTCCCGGGATAGACGAGTTTGCGACGCCATAACGGCCAATACCGTCGACCCTGATCATCCATCGCTTCGCTCCCGCCTGGGCCCTCCACGACGAGCATCCGCTCCTTAAGAAAAGCCACTTCGGCGGGCGACAAGACGGCCTGTACCGCGCCCGGCCGGCGAATCGGCCCTTCGTCGGGCGCAACCTCCGTCGACACCAGCAATACGACCTCGATGGGGCCAGCGACGCGTTGGTCGATCCAGGCAATTACGCCATAAGGCACCAAGGTCATGGCGGCCGCGAGGAGCAGCCCTCCACCCAAGGCCTTGGAGAAGTCATACCGGGACATCAAGGCCGTCATCAGGGCGGCGCCCGCGAAGCCAGCCGCGTGCACCGAGATATCGGCGCCGAGCGTCCATTGGGCTCTCGCGAAATCATCGTCGTAGCCGAACCAGCGGATCCGGAAGAACATCAGCACGACCCACAGCGTGCCGGCCGTCGCACCGATAAGGGGTGCGTACCGCGGGCCGCTCCGTTCATAGACCTTGGTCAGCAGCGCCGATAGTAACGCCGCGAAGAGCCCGCCGAAAAAGGCGTCCTTCAGCGACGCCACGCCCGTCAGGGCGGCGGCGACCACGAGGAACGCCCAAGTGAACCAATAGGTGAGTGCGTAGGTCTTCATTCCCCGACGACGGTGCCCGGAGGCACGATCGCGCCCTTCTTAACGACAATCACGCCGTCCCGGACGAACAGGGCGTCGGTCTCCCACTTCTCCGGCAAGCCGGTAGGCGCCAGACGACAGCCGGCGCCGATGCGCGCGTTCTTGTCGATGATGGCATTACGGATGAGGCAATTTGGGCCGACGCCGACATCCGGACGACCCAGAGAATTATTCTTGGCGAGGTCGTGCGGACGCTCGAACGAATCGGCGCCCATCATGACAACGTTCTCGAGACGAGAGCCAGCGCGGATGACCGAGCGCACGCCGATAACGCAGCGATTCAGCTCCGAATCGTCCACGATCGCGCCATCGGCCATCAGGACCCGCTGCGAACGGGCGCCGTTGAGCTTAGCCGGTGGGAGGTAGCGGGCGTGGGTGTAGACCGGGTTCTGACCGTCGAAGAAGTCAAACGGAGGGACCGGGTCGGTGAGAGTCAGATTGCACTCCCAGAAGGAGCCCACGGTTCCGATATCCTCCCAATAGCCGTCGAAGACGTAGGCCATCATGCGTTTCGAGGCGAGGAGGCCGGGGATGACTTCCTTACCAAAATCTGTCTGGGCATGGTCGGCAAGGGCCTCGCGCATGACCTTACCCGAGAAGAGGTAGATGCCCATGGAAGCCAGGCAGTAGGGCTGTTCGGACTTATCCGAGAGACGGGCACGCGCGGCACCGCCGAGGACGAGCGAGGAGATGACGGCCGGATCCTTCGGCTTCTCGACGAACTCCACGACGCGAAGATCGGCGTTAACGCGCATGACACCGAGGGCACTGACCTGGTCGGAAGGCATGGCCTTGGCGGCAATGGTGACGTCGGCGGCGTTCTCCATGTGCTGGCGCGCGAGCTCATCGAAATCGAGACGGTAGAGCTGGTCGCCAGAAAGAATGAGCACGAGGTCCTCGTCCTTGAGGTTGTAGTGGTGGAGATTCTGGCGGACTGCGTCAGCCGTACCCTGATACCAGGACTCCTTGTCGCCCGTCTGCTCGGCAGCCAGGATGTCGACGAAGCCACGGCCGAAACCATCGAACTTATAGGTCTGCTGGATGTGCTTATGGAGCGACGCCGTATTGAACTGCGTCAGGACGAAGATCTGGTTGAAGCCGGAGTTGAGGCAGTTGCTGATCGGGATGTCGACCAGGCGGTAGTTGCTGGCGAGCGGGACGGCCG
>CALQQQ010000014.1 GCA_943332745.1 Opitutus sp. GAS368
GTAGATACTGAAGGGGTCGCCCCGGCGCCAATCGAAGGCGCGCGATAGGACGATTTTCTCGAACGAACCTTCCTTGATCAGCTCGGTGGCCCGGCTGACGGCTGAAGAAAACCACGATCCACCGACTTCCGAAAGGACGGTCGGGACAGGGGCCCGAGGGGGCGGAGGATTCGATCTGTAGATGAACTTACGGAAACTTTCCGCCCGGATGGCCAGGCGGGCGGCGCAGCCTGGCCCGGATGGTTCGCAGAGTGTGACGGTCGTCAGGCCGTCTTCGCTGATGACCTGCCAGCCGGGGAGGAAGAGTTTGGCCGCGGCGCCATCAGTAGCGTTGCCGGGATAGAAGGGGAATGTCGCGATGATGCGTGGGCGCGGACCGACGCAGGTCAGGCTAGCATCGATTTCTCGAAGCCATCGGTCGGCGTCGACGAAGCGCTGTTCGCCGCGTCCAGCCCATAGGCGCAGTGGCGAGCCGGCCGCATGGGAACGTTTTCGTGACGGATTCTCGAAGTAGCCGCGGGGGGCGGGTTCATCCAGGGTTTCCAGGACGGCCAGCGGGTCGAGTTCAGGCGCTGGAAAGGTGTAACTGACAAAACCTTCACCACCGGCACGTTTTTCAGCGTCGGCCAGCAAGGTAACTTCGTCGATGGTCTTGACGGAATTCACAGCGGTGAAGGTAAGGTCTCCGCGGGAATTGTCCAATCAGGCCGTCGGAGTTTCCGCGGGAGCCTCGATCGGCGGGAAAAGGATGCACTTTTCGGCGACCTTTGAGCCCGTGCAGGCCGCGGACCACGTCAGCTGGCCTTCGAAATGGGTGGCGACGGGGCGTCCGATGTTGACCAGCAGCTTTTCGCAGGTGGCCGGCATCACTGGAGTGAGGATTGTGCCGACCAAGCGAAGGCCTTCCGCAACATGCGCGAGGCAGGAATCGAGGCGTGTGCGATCGGCGGCGTCAGCAGACTTGGCGAGTTTCCAAGGTGCGCGGGCCTCGATGTAGGCGTTCATGGCGCTAATGAACACCCAGAGGGCTTCGAGGGCGTGACTGACCTGGTAATCAGCAAACGCTTCATCGTACTTCTTGATTGAATCGCTCCAGAGCTGACGAAGGTTCTTTTCGAGGTCTTCATCGGCCGCGGCGGCGGGGATTGCACCCGCATAGTTGCGGCCGACCATGTTGAGGAGGCGATTGACGAGATTGCCGAGATTGTTGCCGAGGTCCGCCTTGTAGCGGTTCTCGAAAGTGGTCGTCGAGAAGTCTGCGTCCTGCCCGACGACCATCTCGCGGCACAGGTAGAAGCGGAAAGCGTCGGCACCATGGGAGGCAGCGAAACCGAGGGTGTTTGTCGCGTTGCCGGAACTCTTGGACGCCTTCTGGTTATTGACGGTCCACCAACCGTGGACGAGTAGCTGGCGTGGCGGCTCGATGCCGAGGGCCTTGAGCATGCAGGGCCAGTAGACGGCGTGGGGCGGCGACAGGATGTCCTTGCCGATGACGTGGACGTCGGCGGGCCAAAGGCCTTTATCAACTACGGCAGAGTAGTAGTTGGTCAGCGCATCGAACCAGACGTAGGTGACAAAGGCCGTGTCGAAAGGGAGCTCGATTCCCCAGGTCAGGCGGGATTTCGGACGCGAGATGCAGAGGTCATTCATCGGCTCCTTGAGGAACTCGAGGACTTGGTTCTGGCGGAAGCGCGGCGTGATGAAGTCCGGGTGCGACTTGATGTGTTCGACGAGCCAGGGCTGGAATTGCGAAAGCTTGAAGTAATAGTTCTCCTCCGTCGTCTGTGTGACCTCGCCGTAGATCTCTGGCCAGGACCCGTCCGGGTCGCGATCCTTGTCGGTCAGGAACTGTTCCTGGCGGGTGGAGTACCAGTCGGTCTTCTGTCCCTTATAGATCAGGCCTTGATCGAAGAGCTGCTGCAGGAACTGCTGCACGACCTTCTTGTGACGCGGTTCGGTCGTACGAATGTAATCATCGTTCGAAATATTAAGGTCGCCGAGCATGCCCTTGAAGACCCCGGCAATCTCATCGACAAGAATCTGGGGCTCGACACCACGCTTGAGGGCCGTCTGCTGGACCTTCTGGCCATGCTCGTCCAGGCCCGTGAGGAAGTGTACCTTGCGGCCGCTCATGCGCATGTGGCGAGAGATCACGTCGGAGAGGACTTTCTCGTAGGCATGGCCAAGGTGCGGCGAGCCATTGGCGTAGTCGATGGCCGTGGTGATGTAGAACGGACTGGGCCTGAAAAGATACCCTAGGAATAGGGCACGGAAACGGCCTAGGACAACCCCGAAGGCTGGACGGACGGGTAAACCCGACCTCAGACCGCGTCCCCGGCCCGCACGATGTGGGGCTGGTAGGCGATTTCGAAGGCGTAGGTCATGCCGGCACGCAACGGCATCGACTTGTCTCGCTGCAGGGTCTGGTAGAAGTGTACCTTGCCCCAGCAAGTACGGTGCTTGGGGCTATCGCTCACGACTTTGGTCTCGGCCCAGGTAGCGTGGAAATCGTCCTTGATTACTTCGCAGCGATGGGACTCGGCGCCGAGCACCAGGGAGTTACCTGGAGTCATGCGCGAATGCGTGGCGGCAATTGGTAGCACGAGGCGGAAATCCTCGAGCATGACAGCGGACTTGGCCGTCAGGGTATAGCGGGCGACAATGCGTCCTCCGTTAAATTCCCAGTCCACCTTCAAGGAGGCGATGTTGGTGGAGACCTTCTCGTCGCGGTCGATTAGGTCAGGCTGGTCGTAACGGAAGTGGTAAGTGCCAGCCTTGGTGCCCATGGCGACCTGGGCGTTTTTTCCGTAGAAGGACGGTGTGTAGACCTTGCCGGCGATAGTAAATTCAGGAATGAACGGGCTGGTCTGCTGGTTCGACGGCCAATCGAAGACGCCCGGCATGTGCGGGAAGGCTAGGGAGTCGGAGAAGCGATGCGAACCGGAAGACACCAATGGCAGGATGATGTGCAGGCCAGAAGTCGGATCTTGATAGGAGAGCAGGCCCTGTTCCTTGCGCGGGGACTTATCGAAAGAGAAGAAACGACAAACGGCCAGACGGTTAGCGGGTTTGACGACTTCGAGGTCGCCGCCGATGGTCTTGGCGAGACGCGACCACTGGGAGAGATAGCGCGCAGCGTCAAAATTAGCCATGCGGGTCGTATGGCCCGGGATGGTGTCGCGCTCGGCATCGCGGACGATGATCAGGCCGTGTTCGGCGTCGAAGAAAGTCGTGAAGAAATTGGCGTAAAGACGACGCACGAGGTCACGGGCGAGGGCTTCCTTATCGACCGGCACCCAGCGGTCGCGCAGGGCCTGAAGGAGCAAGGTGATGCAGTGCATCTGGCCGTAGGCACCGATGCCGCGTCCGTAGGACCAGCCCAGCCCGTCTTCGCGGACGGTGTCCATGATGACGCGGATGTATTTCTCGGCCAGCGAGCGCAGCTTCGGCAGTTTGGAATCGCGCAGCTGGATGTTGGCGTGGAGCTGAAGTGACTGACGGATGAAAATCAGGGAGACGACGCCGTACAAGTCGAAGGCGCCGCCGAAGTTATCGGCATGAGAGGCCTTAGAAGCTTCGTCATGGAAGCCGCCCGTAGAAGACGCCGCGATGCGATCCATGAAGCGATCGACCAGCGGGCCGGTCTCGTCTTTCTTGGTCAGGCCGAAGGAAAAGCGGCAGACGGCCTTGGCAATGTCAAAGGCTTGGACGTGGTCATGATGGTCGTGCTCGATGGCGAGACGCTCGTCGATGAGGGCGCGGGTGGCTTCGTCGAGGATTTCCCAGACCGGGTTACGTTCACGGGTCGGACCGAACGCGAGGAGGCCGAGGCAGGCGAAGGCCATGCCATTATCAGAGCCTTTACTGATGCGAACCTGGGCGGTAATCGTCCGGGCGACAATCTCTGCGATATTCTGACGATCGAGTTGGAGTTCCCCGGTGGCGCGGAAGTATTCCCCGAAGGCTAGGGCGGCGTGGCCGGGCTCATCGGCCCGAGAAACTTCCCCTTCGACGGGCACGACCGTGCCATCGGCTGAAAGGGAGTTGAAGTTGAGTTTGAGAAGGGCCTTGGTCTGGTCCAGGCACTGACTCGCGAAATTCTGCATGCGAAAGGTTGGGATTGGGGCAGGGCTCCCCCCCAGTCAACGCATCATCGTAAAAAAATCGTTATTTCGCCGTCCCCATCGACCTCATGAGCTCAAGCGAACCCCAACCTCAGGCCTCAAAGACGACTTCAACCGGGCACTCGGAAAGCCTCGATAAGAGCCTCCCGTGGGCCTTTAGGGGCCACCAACGGTAGAGGTGGATGTCGATAGGCTTCCAGAGGCCGACCCACCCGCAGATCATTAGGCCCTCGCGAACGAATTCTGACCATTGGGAGTCGCTAGGGATCAGGTCGCGCAGGACTAGGGTGGCCGCCAAGAAAAGAAGGCCAATCAGCAGTGAAGTCCGACCTTCGCGGAAGAGCTCGCCGAGATCACGACGGGCGATGCGAGCGCGATATTCAAAATAATGCTGAATCGACTCTTTGACCTGCAGGGCAGAATCGGAGTCTTCGGGCTGCAGCAGTACGATACGGATGCGGAGGTCCGAATCCCTTTCATGTTCGCGCGCCCAGCTGAGGATGAACTCTTCGGCGTCATGGTCCAGGTCGCGTTCATGGAAGGGCGACGGGTCCATCGTATTAAAAAGCTGACCGACGTTGTTGAGCCTGAGTTCAATTAGGCCGGGTATGGGTTCGCTCATATTCAGAGGGGGAGGGGCTGGCCGAGGGCGGACTCGAAGAAGAGTGCTCGCTTCGAGCGCATCTCTTTCGATTCACCGGCGCCATGGTTGGCGCCTGGGACGATATGGAATTCAATCTGATCCTTCTTGCCGGCGGCGAGCAAGGCATCACGGAAATCATAGCTGCACTTCACGTCGACGTTGGTGTCGGCTTCGCCGACGGAAAGAAAGAGACGACCCCGGAGGTTGCTCGCGTAGCGGGCGCAGGAGTTCTCTTCATACCACGGACCGACGGGATAGCCGAGCCACTGCTCGTTCCACCAAAGCTTATCAATGCGATTGTCGTAGCAGCCGCAGTCGGCGGCGCCGGCCTTATAGAATTCGCCATGCAGGAGCACCGCATGCGCGGTGTTCTGTCCGCCGGCTGAACCGCCGAAGATGCCGACCCGCGAGAGATCCATGTTTGGTTCGATCTTGGCGAGGGCCTTCATCCAGGCGATGCGGTCGGGGAAGCCGCCGTCCTTGAGATTCCGCCAGCTAACCTGATGAAACTCCTTGCCACGGTTGTTCGTGCCTCGGCCGTCCATCTGGACGACATAGAATCCGCGCATGGACAGCTCCCGGTGGTTGCCATGCCACCAGTTGAAGGAGCGCGGTGCAAAGGATCCATGAGGGCCAGCGTAGATATTCTCGATGACGGGGTACTTCTTCTTCGGGTCGAACGGGTGGGGCCGGGTGACCACGCCCCAGATGTCAAACTTGCCGTCTCGGTCCTTGGCGACGAAGGGCATGGCGGGCGTCCAGCCGGCCTTCTTGAGAGCCGTCGTGTCGCCAGCTCCCAGCGTCGCGATAGTCCGGCCGTCGAGGGCGCTGCGCAGGCTGTAGTGATGCGGCAGGTCGACCCGCGATGCGACATCGATGAGCGTACGACGGTCCGGCGAGAAGGTGACCTCGTGGTGGCCGTCCGATGGCGTCAAGTCGACGATGCTCTTGCCGTCCAGGCTGACGCGACAGACGTGTTGATGATAAGGGTTCTCGCCGGGATTACGGCCCAAGGCGCTGACGAACGCATAGCCGGTGGCAGCATCCAGATGCAGAACTTGCTTCATGACCCATGATCCGCTGGTGATCGGATGAAGCGTCGAACCGGTGCGAAGGTCGACCGCATAAAGATGGAGCCAGCCGGTGCGCTCCGAGCTCCAGACGGTCCGATCTTCAGATAAGTCATGACGATACCGAGCGTTGAAGGTGTAAACGAACTTAGGGTCCTCCTCGGCGAGCAGCTTCCGCCAAGCGCGCTTACGCGTATCATATTCGATGATGCCATGGCCGGTGAAGCCTCGGCGGGTATATTCCGAGCGGAGTAAGGTGCCATCGGCGGACCAATCCAGTCGGTCGGTCGCGTATGCTTTTGGTAATGTTTCAGGGCTGGGTGCGACGCCACTTCGCCCGGCGACGCTAAAGACCCAAGGCGTCCTCTCCGTCCGTTCATCGCCAGGCTTGTCGTAGTCGATATCCTTCTTGGTGCCCTTTAGCGAATCGACGACCGTATATCGCCGGACGTTGGCCTTACGTTCTCGCCAAAGCGCGAAGTGTTTACCATCGGGTGACCAAATGATGGGACCGATGAAGGCGTCCTTTCCGTCCACGCCGTCCTTGGTCAGGGCAATCTCGGCTGCATCGGGCTTAAGGGGTTTCAAGATGACGTTACCTTCGCGTAGCTCCACGCGAACGGCGCCATCCGGTGAGGTTGTTCCGTTGCGGCCGGAAGACACCATGTGGCTATTACTGTTAAGCGGCGTCGGTGCCTTAGGCGTGGCTAGTTTGGAGACGGTGAGTTTTCCGTCCGACCCCAGGCTCCAGGCTGCCTTCGCTGACTCGAGCCGAAGGCCTCCTCCCATCATCGGGATAATGCGTTCGAACGGCCAGCTCTGTGCGGTGACCTTCTTCCCGGTGAGGGTGGACAAGTCGGCGATCAGTTTCGGGGTGTCGAAGGCGGGGCTGATTTGTCCCGTGACGCAGTCCACAAGTCGCCACGACATCCCCGCCGGTTCGTTCCAGCCAAAGGCCAGGGTCTTGCCATCCTCCGACCATTGAGGGGCTTCGACCTTGGTGCGAGGGGACTGCCAATACCAGCTGTCATACTGTTTCTGCCAGTCGGTGACTAGATCGGACTGGGCGAAGACGGCCAGGGGGGCCAGCAGCAGGAGTCGGAGCAGCATGCAGATGTTGTTGCTCGTTACCGTCGTCGACTCAACACCGCATCGGCTATTTCTTGGCCTGATCGCCCTTGGTCTTATCTGCCTTTGGTTTGGCCACCTTGGGTTTGAGGCCGGAAAGGTAGGCAACAACATCGCGGATCTCCTCCGGCGTAAGAATACCAAGCATCGGCGGCATCAGCGAGACGGGAGGCGTGCGCGAGGCGATTGTCGTGACGGAGACTTTCTGGGTCTTGCCGTCCGCCAGCTTCAACTCGATGGAGTTGGGGCTCTCCTTTGTGACGCTTCCCGCGAGGGTCTTGCCATCCTTTAGGACGATGGTCTCGATGCCGAAGCCTGGGACGATCTTAGCGGAGGGCTCGACCAGTGATTCGGTGATCTCGAATTTAGAACGCTCGGCGCCGACTTTCCTCAGGCTGGGTCCGACTTCGCTGCCTTCATCGGAATCGACTCGATGGCAGGCGATACAATTGGCACCGAGATGGCCGTTGATGATGGCCTTACCGCGGGTCGCGTCGCCGCCATCGGTGAGGAGATCGTAGGGGAGTTCCGCAGAGGCCATCTTCAGCCCGCCGCTCGGGGTGATAGCGAGGTACTTCTTAAGCCCGGCTGCGACATCGGCCGAACCGGTTTCGCGGGCCAGCTTGAAGACATCCAGCTTAAGGCCGGCATCGAGCTTACGTGCGGCCAGGCGGTCCACGAGTTCCTGCAGGAGTCTGATCGAGCCGGCTTCATCGCGTCCTCGGAGCGCCGCCACGACGGCCTGTTTCTCGGGAATCTTGGCCGACTTGGAATCGATGATCAGCCGGGCGACTTCCATGGCCGCGGTCGCATCACGAAGGAAAAGCTGGTCGACGGCTTCGATCCGGACCTCGGAGGGATTACCTTCACCCGCGGCGGAGCGGAGTGTGCGGATGATCGCGGTGGGTTCAATGGACTTACGGCCAAGCAGTCGCAAAGTCTGCAGACGGACGCCTGGGGCCGCCTTGAGGTCTTCCGCTAGCGCGAGCAGGATCGGGAAGGGTAGGTCCAACTCATATTTCACCATCAGCTCGAGGACGGCGGCGCGTTCCGTAGGTTTCTGGAGCAAGAGCAGATCGGCTTGGCGGGTCTGGAGGACACGGGCGATTGTGGCCTTGTCGCGGGTGGCATATTGCTTGGCGGTGCCGTCGACGAGGTCGAGTACGGGCGGCTGATCAAAGCCCAGCATGGCCTTCAACGCTTCGCTGCGCAGGGGGGCACCGTCCGGCTGCTGCAACGTCCATTCCAGAAGTCGGAAGAGGGCGGCTTCGTCGCCTTGGCGTAGATTGGCGTTAAGCGCGCGACGGGCCGCCTGGAAAGGCAGCGTGGGTCTTCCGAAGGCTGCGGCCAGGGCGCCAGCGGCCGCAGGGATGCCATCATCGTCGTGAATGGCCCGAGCGGCTTCGTTGACGACATTCGGATTGGGGTGCTCGAGGAGCATTCCGAGCAAGGGTGATTTCTGTCGAACGAGCGCCAGGGTCGCGAAAGTGGCTTTGGCGCGGGATTCGGCTTGAGCGATGACGAGCAGGCTTTCGGCGGTTTGCGTACTGGCGAGCCCGCTGACGAGGCCGTGCCGAAGCCAAGGCAGCAGGAGGTCAGCATCTGCGTCCTGCATGAAAGCGTCGAACGGGACTTTGCCGCCCAGTTTGCCCAAGGTAAGGCCAGCCTGGATGCGCACGCGGAAATCTTTATGGGCAAGTTGCGTGGCGGTCGTGGCGATAAGTTGTTCGGTCGGCTTGGTCTCACTCAGTACCTTCAGCGCCTGCACGCGGATCTCGCTGTCGGGGTCGTCCAATAAGGAAAGCGAAGTAGCTGAAGCGGCAATCTTTCCATGGCGAAGGCCCATGCCATAGCCCCAGATGGCGTGGATGCGGGCGAAGCGGTTGGCCCCTGTTTTCTTGGCCAAGGCGAGCATGTCATCCCAGGCTCCCAGGCGGTCGAGGCGGATCGAAGCGTTCACGCGCACGCGCTGATCGCGATGGCCTAGCAGATTCAGAAGTTCCTCCTTGGGGACAGAGACCGAAAAGGGCTTGGATATAAGCTGCTCGGACGACTTATCGATATTTTCCGCCACATCGAAGCGCCAGATTGCACCCTTACCATCGAGCGGGTAACCGCCGATCCAGTCGGCGAGGTAAGCCTTACCGTCGACGCCCCAGGCCATGCCGATCCCCATAATGCCGCTGCTGGCGGTGGTAAGATGGGTTTGCCGGAAGGTATCCTGGTCGGGTTCCAATGTGAAGGCGTCCATCTTCCCCTTCGGGAATTGGTTCAGGAAGAAATGGCCGCGGAACTCGCCGTCGAGGGCGTGGCCAGGTTCACGGAGGAATCCAGCGGGGCCGTCGGAATAGTTAGTAATGGGCGGGATGATGGAGAAAGGTTGGTCTGTCTGCCCTTTCGGCATCCACATATGCTCTTTCATCCAGCGACTCTCGGTCTTCTGATATTGATGTTGGTTGCGCCATCCTGAGTCGGACCCTTCCAGCAAATAGACAAGGCGCTCACGCTCCTTGGGTTGGTCGGCATCGTTGTCGACGCCGATGACGTTGCCCAGATCGTCGAAGGCAATCTCTTGGATATTGCGCACGCCGTGGGCGAAGACCTCGAAGTTCGTGCCATCGGGTTCGCAGCGGACGACGGCCCCTTGGTGAGGGTACGCGAAGCGCTTTCCTTCCTTGCTGGTGACGTTCAACCCTTTGTCTCCGATGCTCCAGTAGATGCGCCCATCGGGCCCGAGTCGGAGTCCGTGCATGTCGTGACCGGCATAGGCGATGTGAACGCCGAAGCCGGTGGCGACAAGTTCCTTGAGGTCGGCCACGCCATCTCCATCGGTATCCTTGAGACGCCAGACGTCAGGAATGGCGGTGACGTAGACCCAGCCGTCGTGATACAGGACGCCGGCGGCGATGCCGGAGATGGGGGAGTTGAACCCTTCGGCGAAGACGGTAATCTTGTCGGCGATGCCGTTATGATCGGTGTCGGAGAGCTTGTAGATGCGTTCCTGGTGGAACGTCAGGTCCTTCCAATCGATTGAGCCGTCCTTGTTGTGGTCCTTGAGTCCGCCGCGCGGGGACTTGAGCTTACCGGGAGCAAGCTCGCGTTGAAAGAAAGCCAATTTCTCCGCAGGAGAAGTCAGGCCGACGTCGTCCGGCACCCAGATGGAATGTTCGCGGATATCGAGGTCGGCGGCTTTGCGTCTCGTCGTGGAAGCCACGTAGACGTTACCGGCTTCATCCACTGTAACCGAGGTGGGGTCGGGTACGTTGAGCTCTCCGGACCACTTGAACGGCTTCACCTCCGCGCCAAGTACGGCGCACGAGGCGACGAACAAAGCGAAAGAGGGAGCGAGGTGCATCGACTTAACCGATGCGCACCAGATAGAGTTCCTTCGGCCCGTGGGCACCGAGGTCAGGGATGACCTGGGGGGGCAGCTGGTCGACGAAGCAGGGGATGAAGAGGGAGATGCGCACGAGATCAGCGCAGGAATGCTTCGTGAAGCCCGCCGTCGACGGTGATGACCTGTCCGGTCGTCTTGCTGAGTCGATTGGTCACGAGAAGGAAGTAGGCTTCGGCCTGGTCGGCGGGGGTGATGGGGTTCTTAGTCAGGGTGCGATCGGCGTAGAAGCGGGAGAGCTTTGTCGTCAGCGAATCGGTCGCCTCATCATCGGTGTAGGGAATATTGTACTTCGCAAGCGAGGCGATCACTCGGTCGCGCGGGAACATCGCCGAACCCTGCACGACGGTGGCCGGGGCCACGCCGTTGACGCGGATAAGGGGCGAAAGCTCCATGGCCATCTCGCGGACGAGGTGGTTGGCGGCGGCCTTCGAGGTGTCGTAGGCGACGGAACCCTTCTTGGCCACGGCGGCGTTGGCGCTGGTGGTCAGGACGAGGTTGCCGCGGAGACCCTGTTCCTTCCAGGTCTTGAAGGCTTCGTCGGCGACGAGGTAGCTGCCGGTGACGTTGAGGGCGAAGGTGAGCGCCCACTTGTCGTCCGGGATGTGACCGGTGGTGTCCGGGGACACGAAGATGCCCGCGGTGACGCAGATGGAGTCGAAGCCGCCGTAAGCGAGGGCGACCTGGTCGAGCATCTTGCGGATCGAGGCGCGATCCATGATGTCGCCCGAGAGGCCGATGGCCGGACCACAGTTGGAGAGGCCGGTGCCGGCGACGCCGATGCCCGTGCCGAGCTTGTCGGTGATCTCCTTGGCGGTGGCCTGGGCCGCCTCGACGTTCTTGTCGACGCAGACGATGTGGGCGCCTTCCTTCACGAGGCGATGGGCGGTCTCCTTGCCGATGCCGGAGCCGGCGCCGACGACGATGATGACCTGAC
>CALQQQ010000015.1 GCA_943332745.1 Opitutus sp. GAS368
CTGCGCGGGCCAAGCTGCTCGCCATCCGCGACCGACGCCCCCAGCCGTCGCGGGACGACAAGAATCTCCTCAGCTGGAACGCCCTACTCGTCGGTAACCTCGCTAAGGCCGGATGGATTCTGGGGCGCAAGGAATGGGTCGAGCTCGCCATCGAAACAGAGGCGAACCTCTGGAAGCGCTTCGCCCTTGAAGACGGCGCCAAGTTGCTTTCCGTTGCGCATGGCGACAAGACGACCTTGCCTGGCAACCTCAGCGACTACGCCTGGCTCGCCGAAGCGGAACTCGCCCTCGCCGCCTATGCCAACTGGGCCAATCCCGAACCGTCGCATCCTTACACCGATCGCGCTGAACGCCTCCTGCTTGCATCGCAAACTCTGTTCGGTGATCCGCACTCCATCGGCTCCTTCGTCGTATCGGCCGATCGCGACGACCTTTCGGTCCGCCAGAAGGACTGGTTCGATAACGCCGTGCCGGCGGGAAATTCCTCACTCCTCCACGGCTTCGGCCAGATCCAGATGCTCTCGACGGATACCCGCTGGGCGCGTGAATTCGCTGACCTTTCCACCGCCTACGGAGGACTCTGTAAGAACGTCCCCAACGGCGTCGCCCATGCCTTGGACGGTATCGCCCGCTTCGCCATTGGCTATGCGACCGTGAAAGCCGCCGGACATTGGGAGGAACTTCGAGTTGCCCTTAACGGCGACGATAAGACCGCCCCGCAGACGCGACCGTATCGGCCCGTCTTCCTCGTCTCGGAGCCCACTGCGACCGGCTTCGCCCTCTGCGTAGGCCAGTCCTGCCTCGCGCCCGTCCAGACCGCGTCAGAGGCCGCCGCGAGCCTCTGACGGACAATCCGCTCTTGCCCGCCCCGAAGGGAGCAGGAACATCGTGGCAGGCATGTCAGCCGACCCCCATTACGTCTACGGCCAAGGGCAGAGCTCACGCTCGAGCTACCCTATCCTGCTGGGGATGGTCATCGTCGAAGCCATCGGGTATAAAGAACGTAAGTATCGACCGAGCTGGAAGCGGATCGCCCTGCTCTTCCCGGTCTTCCTGCTGATCCTTTGGGTCGGCCTATCAGAGATGAACCTCTTCAAGGAAAAGTATATGAACGGCATCCCGAACACGCGTCGGGCCGACATGTACCTCTATCTGCCCGACACCTTGGTCAATTCAGTCGCCAACCTCTTCCTGAACAAGGAGCAGGTGCGCCTGCGGGAACGGCAGAAACTGCTGACCGTCAAGGATTCCTATGGCCGCTCGGCCCACCTCTATCGCAAAGGCGAATATTATGTCACCGTCGCCAAAGCCGCTCTGGTCCGGCAAGACTACGCCGAGTTCGCCAAATACATCGGTACGGGGGCGCAACTCACCCCCGCGAACCTGGAGGCGCAACGCCTCTGCGCCGACCTATTCTTCGCCTTCCAGCGACCGCTGGACGGCTACCAGCTACTCGAAGAGTCGCTCGGCTTCGCGAAGCAGGATCAGGAATATTTCCGCCAGTACCTCAACCGCTGCTTCATGCTGGACCAGGATGCGCGACTGATCGCCACCGCCACTAAATATGTGGGGGACCCCGAGCTCTCGACCGCGATCCGGGCCGACCTCCTACTCGCCTCCGCCCAGGCACATTTTCTCCGCGGCAACTTCACCGAAGCCGCCAAACTGATCAAGGAACACCGCTTGGACCAAGCCGCCGACGGCTATCTGCTCAACTGCCAGATTCTCTGGGAAAGCGGTGACCGGACCGGCGCCTTGGCCGAATTGGACGCGGCCCTTGCCGCCTACCCGGGCACGCCCCGGCTGCTCGAGATCAAGACCCGCTGGCTCAAGGACCTCGGCAACCTTGTCGGCGCCAAGGATTGCCTCGACCTTCTGGCGATCAGCCAGCCCGACAAGCCTGGCCCGCTCATCCAGTCCCTCTACCTCCTGCCCGGCGAGGCCAACCGCGCCCGCCGCGAAGACTTGATCGAAAAAGCCATCAGCCGCTTCGGCAACGTCGAGCAAGCGATGCTCGATCTGGCCCGCTTCGGTAACGACACGATAGAAGTGGCCCTCACCTCCCGCCTAGCGAAACTGGCTAAGGAGCGGCGCTTCACCAACCGCGTGCGCTTCGACCTCGTCCATGTCGAATGCCTGCTCAACGCCGGCCGCTCCCGCGAGACTATCCTGCTCGTCGACGAACTCTACAAGCAGGCCGAACGCGACCAATGGGTCGCCGAGACGCGGATGGCCTTCGAGGCCTTGCGCACCATCGCCTATTTCGCCGACGGCCAGACGGAGATTGGCTCGATCAACCTCCAGAAACTCATGCAGAACCGCGGGGTGCCTCCGCAGGTCCTTATTGCGGCCAGCCGTAAGCTGATTGCTGCCAAACGGTACGACGAGGCCAATGATGTCCTCGCCCAGGCCCATCTGCAGAACGAGTCAAACCAAGCGGTGCTCATGCACATCGTCCAGCTGAAGTTGGATCACCCACGTATCGCCGCGGACCTCGAGACCTATCTCCGCCGGCTCATGCAGAATCGTCGTCCATCCAAGGAGGTCCTCGGCGCGGCGCTACGCAAGCTTGGCTCGGACACCTATCTCTTCTCCGGCGACCGCGAGAGCCTGCTCCGGGATATCGAAGCTAAAATCAGGTAGCCGCTTCCGGTTCCGGCCGCTCGGTCACTTCGAAGTAAGTCACCGAGCCGAGCTTAGTGCCGTCCGGCAGCCAGAGGCCGCGGCTGCAACCGCGGTTAACAAACTCCTCCGCTTCGGCGGCCGATAAGACCGCGGCGGCCATCGCTAGGCCTTCGGCCTCCAGGGCGGAGGTCGCGATGGCGCGAACAGGGCCGGGCAAGGAAATCACCTGGCCGGTGCGCGGATCGATGAGATTACCGTGGACCGTGTCGGCCGTCTTGCTGGCGATCGCGAAACGGCAAAGCTTGATCTCCGAACGAGGCCCGACGCCGATGCGCCAGCCGCTGGAATCTCCAGGTGGGTCGAGGGCCAAGGTCACGCTGCCCGAGGCCATGAGTAAGGCGCGGTGGATACCCCAGCTGCTTTCGAGCATGTCAGCCATACGATCGAGGGCATAACCCCGCACGACGGCGCCGAAGTCGATGGCGCCCCCGAATTTCACGCAATGCAGCTCGCAGCCCTCGAGCTTGAACTCGCCGTCACGATAAGCTGAGACGACTTGGTTCCAGGCGGCGTCATCGGGGTTCAGGGGCATCTCGCCCCGATTCTTCCAATAACTAAACAAGGCCCCCGCGGTGGCGTCGAATGCCTTGCCCGTCTCGGCGCTGACATCCTTCGAGAAGTTCCACAGCGACTGCACATGCTCGGAAGCGGCGATCATCGCACCTTCGGGCATCTGATTGATGGAAGCAACCGGGCCGCTGTCATGGCGACGGTCGGTCTGGAAATCTAGGTCGTCGAGATGCTGGAAGAGGGCTTCGGCGGCATTGCGGGCGTAGATTCCGTCTTCCGACGCAATCCGAACCCAAAAGCGGGAGCCGAAAGCCTCGTGGGAGAAACTGTGGATGATGGGCGTGTCTTCCATGGGGTTATTTTGCGATAAAAACGCTTTCGTAGCCCTTGGCAACCAACACCCAATAACGGTCCCCACCTTCGCGGAGAGTCAGGCTAGAGACTACATAGCCCGGGACGACCGGCTCGCTAGCGTCGGTGGCCGGGATCAGGCGAAGGGGGGCCTTAGCGGCCTGAGGGAAATCGCCGAAGCCGACGCGAACCGCCCTCAGATAATAAGGCAGCGGCCAATAATGCCCACCCTCCACGGCGATATAGAACTTATCGCCGTAAGCCTTGGCCAGGTTAGCAACCCTTACCTGGAAGTGAACGACGGCCGAGCTCGTCCGCGAATGAGAAGACAGCGGAGACTGGGCCATCAGGGCGACCGTCACTAAGGCGGGGGCAAGCACCACCGCCCGTACGGTACGTCCGACGAGGAGATAAGGCAGAGCGAGCGTCAGGGGCAGCGAGAAGGTCAGCAGCAGGAGCCACGGCGTCTTGTAGGGCAAGGCGAGGTGAAATAGAAAAACGAGACCCGCCACCAAGCATGGCAGATCGGCTACATGCCGGCTCCGCCAACCGGCCAGCGAAAGACCCGAGCGAGCGAGCGCGAAGACCGCCAACCAGGCCGCGGCCCAGCCCCATGGCGCCAGACTGGCGGCGAGTAAGGTATCTTCAGAATGGCCGCTGGCGACGCCAAGGGCTCTGGCCAACTGCACCCACCAGGTCCGCAGGCCATCGAGATCCGTGAAGCCGACGGACTGGAAACAGGCCCAGGAAGCGACCAAGCCGAAGCCGAAACGAAGCCAGCGCCGATCGGGCACAAACCGACGCAGCAGCAGCAAGCCTACGATGAACAGAAACAGGTAAGCCGCCGCGGTGACCTTACAGGCGAGGGCGAAACCAAAAGCCGCACCAGAGAGCAACCACCAGCGGGAAGAAGGCGGCGACCCTTCGGCGCGCATCCACAGGGCGACGCCCCAGACGAAGCCCGTCACCAGGAGCATCTCTTGGATGAAGTAATAGCCGAACGGCGTACAACCGCCCGTCAGCACCACGAAAGCCGCGGTGGCATAACGGCCCGACCGACCGACACCCGGCAGAATCAAGGCCGCGGCCGCCATGAGGCCGAGAAAGATCGAGACGACGCTGCGGAGATAATGCTCGGACATGTCCGCCGGCGCAGTGCCCGTTAGCTTGGCGGAGATCAGCAGGACCGTGGCCAGCGTCGGCCCGTGGAACTTATCCTGATTCGAGCTGTAGGGCGTCCCTTCGGAAAGCTCCTTGGCGAGGGACCATTGAACAGACTCGTCCGCATGCAAAGGCCCCGGGGGAAGGAAACTGATTGCAGACCAGAACAAGGCGGCGAGGACCACGGCCGCCAAGACGATACGAGAAACCTTGCCCGACTGGTTAGCCGCGTCACCCATCACACGCCGAAATGCGTCAGTAACGCCGTCTTGATCTCGAGTGGCACGAGCGCGGCCGACATCGGTCCCTGCGCTTCACGCCAGGCGTAGACGGTCGTCAAGGCACCCTTGGCGACGGCGCGTTCGCCGACTTTGGCTTCGAAGCCCCAGACAAGCTTCTTGTCGCCAATCTCGTTCGGCGTCAGCGCGACGGTGACGATGTCTTCGCGGTAGATCGGCGATAGAAAATCACATTCCACGCGTACGCGCGGGAAGCCCATTAGCTTCGCGCCCTCGGTGCGAAGGAACGGCAGCTTGAGATGACGGAAGAGCGCCTCTTCGGTCGCCTCCACCCAGAAGAAGATCGTCGAGAAATGTACGATACCCGCGGCGTCGGTATCAGAGAAATTGGCGCGGTGATCTACCGTGAAAGAGGCCATGCGCCTATCCAAGCCGTCCCGCCCAAGGGTGCAACCGTCAAGGCGACGCCTTCCGGCCGCCTTTCTTCAGCCAGGATACCGATGTCGAGGCTCCTCCCGACGCCGCCACACAGGCCTCCAGGAAAGCTTGGGGCTGCTGTTGGACGGTAAACAGATAAAGCCTCGGAGCGGCGCCTTGCGGAGCCTTAGCGAAGGCCTCCAGCCACTCCCGCTGCCAACGGGTGTGTCCTTTCTGGACGCCGCCGACCTTATGATAGGAGCTATCCGAATAGACCATCTTCGGTCCGCCTTTCTTCGCCTCATACAGGCGGACCCCGTCCTGAAAATCGGAGAAAACTACAAGGGCGTCGTAAGACTCCGCCAGTAGGCGGTCCATCCAAGCGCCGAGCGACCCCTTCTCGCACGCTGTCCGGACCTTGGACTGCACCGAGCGGCCGTTCGCCGTCAGCGTCTCGAGCGCGGTCTGCGTCGGACCCTCACGAAGACGCGGAGCCTCACCGTGGAACCGTCGGCCGAAAACGACCACGTCGCCCAAGCCGACGACCCTGGCACCGTCGAAACGGAACACATCGGCGTCAGGAAACTGCTTCCGAATCTCCGCCTCAACCCGTGGTAGATAGGAGCGCATCGAGCCGGAGCAATCCAGGTAGACGGCGACGCGCTTCGCCCGGATGAAGGCGCCCATGACCGGACGGCCGACAAACCCAGCACGGTTACCCAACCCGGCGCCGAGGCCTTTGCCGCCAAAGGAGCCGAGGCCGCGCCCGAAGCCGCCCTTCCCTTGTCCGCCGGACAAGCCGGCGAGCCCCATCTCTGGCGTCATTGCCTTCATCGGCGGAAGCGCCAAGGTCGCACTGGCCGATTTTGACGTCAAACGCTTCTGCGGTGTCGGCACCTTCGGCTTACGCTGGACCGGATGAGCCGCCGCCGGACCACCGGACCTGCCGCCGGCAACGGTATGCGAAGTGAATTCGCGCTTGGGCGCGGGGGTTGGTGAACGAAAAACAATCCAGCAAGCCCCGACGACCAGCAGGCCATGTAACGACAAGGAAAGTAGCAAGCTGAGCCAGGATCGTCGTACAGGTCGACGTGCGATTACCAGTTCTGGGAATGCCATGTGACGTAGGCTAACTGACTGCGCCTTGGCACAAGCAACGAGCCCGAGGATGTATCCCCTCGGCTCAACCCAGCAGTCCTACCCAGCCAAACCTATTAATTGCCAGGGCGCGGAGGACCGTCTGGACGCAACCAATCGACCAGCGTGAACTTACCCCCCGAAACCTCGGCCGACTTCTGCAAGATGCGACTGGCGGGATTACTCGTAGAGAAAAGATAAAGGACCGGGCCCTTGCCGGCATTGGCCAGATCAAAGGAGCCGACCCAAGCGTCTTCCCAAGCCTTTTCGGCTACGGTGCGGTCGTCCTTAATCTCTCCTTCCGGCAAAAGACGCTGGGACGCATCGTCGACATAGGTCTGCACGGGCGACTTACCGGAACGACCCTGCAGGACCTGATCATTGAAGTCGGAAAAAATTACCAAGGCATCATAACGTTTTTCGGAGCGCAGGATATCCACCCAGGCACCGACCGAACCTACTTCGAGATTACCTGCATAGCGGGCCAGAATCGCCTTGCCCGTCGGGCTAAGGCGGCTCGCATCCAAGCTGACCGTCGGCCCGTCGGGCGCCGGCTTGTGCGGTAGCACCGAAGTTACGCCACCGCGGATTGTGACGCCATCGGCCCAAATCTTGATTGCGGGCACCTTAAAGACATCAGCGTCAGGGAACTGCTTACGAATCTCGGCTTCGACGCCAGCGAGGTACGACTCCATCGAGTTGGAGCAGTCCAGATAGACGGCGATACGGGGCCCCGCCGGATGGGTAACGACGCGCGGCTCAGTGACGACCGTCGTCGCCGCATGGGCCAGCATGGACAGCATGGCGAAGTATGCGGCGGTGATGATTTGAAGGCGTCTCATGTCGGTGTAATAATATTATCCGTGAAGATGCCGGCGGCGAAAAGACGAAAGGCGGAACTTAAGGTAAAGACCCCAACAAAAAGGCGAAGCCTGCTGGCTTCGCCTTTTAAAGTAATATCCCGATTTCCGATTAGCGGGTCGGAGCGGCGCCGCGCGTACTGCCTGAGCCGGTCTGGGCAGGCCGGAAGCGGAGGACGGCATTGGCGCCAGCGCCGGTCGCCGGAGCGGACATCTCGACGGTAAAGAAGCCGGGTGTGGCCTTGTTCGGCACGACCGAGACGACCTTGGTGCCAGCCGGAAAGCGCGCATCGAGGATGAGCATGCCAGGCTTGAGGTCGATGGATCCGGAAACGTCGGTGATGGACTTGGAATCCTTGGCGAGGGTACCGACAGCCTGGATAAGGGGCATGAAAGCGAAGACGGTGTTGGTCGAGTCTTCGGTGAGCGGAGCCGAGATCGTCAGCTCCTTATCGACGACGCGCTTCTTGCGCTTCTTCTCGGGATCCTCCGGGTCGATGATTTCCTTGTAGGTCGGCATCGAGATCAGCGTGGCACCGTCAGGGATACCGCGACCGCTGGCCGGCATGCCGACGTAGAGATCGTCATAGTTATGAAGGTCATTCAGCGTGCTGGTGCCTTTCTTGGCGTTACCAAACTTCACCATGATGGCGCTACCCTCGGAGGCGGCGACGCAGCGCTGGAAAATAGTGCCAGGCTTATTACCGTAAGCACGCGATGTGCTGATCAGATAGAGACGAGGCCCCTTGTTTTCGCGAGCGCCCGCGAAGGCCTGGACCCATTCGTCTTCCCACTTCTTCTCTTCGGGGGTACGCCTATCTCCGCCATTATTGCAAGAGATACGACCGGAAGCGACGGCCGTGAGCGGCTTGCTGAGGGTGAAGCTGATGTTGGGCTTGATCTCGGTCACGGTGGCGCCGGCAGGGATGCCTTGGCCGATAGCGATCATGCCGACAATCAGACCCGTGGTGTCCTTACACAGGACGACCGGCTGACTGGAGGCGCCACCGTTGGCGATCAAGGTGACCGTAAGGGCGAAGCCGCCGCCGCCGGCACGGTCAGAGAAAACCGTGGGTGGGTCCGGCCGCATACCCTTGTCGGGCTTGTAGCCCTTTGAGCGGATCTGGCGGATACCGTCTTGGAAGTCAGAGAAGATCACCAACGCGTCGTAAGCACGCTCGTCCTTCAGGATGTCGATCCAACCGCCGACGGAGCCCACCTTGAAGTTATTACCGTATTTCTTGAGGATGGCACGACCCTGGCTGGTCAGCTTGGCCGGATTCGTCTCGGTCGCGACCATCTCGCCCTTGGCGTTCTTCTTGGTCCCCGAGCCCGTCGGACGGTTAAGGAACGGCTGCCCCTTAAACTTATCTCCTCCGACTATTTCCGTATCATGGACATCGATGAAAACGCCATTGCTCAGGAAAACGTCGGCGTCGGGAAATTTGTCGCGGATTTCGGCTTCAACGCGGTCGAGATAGGGCAACATGGAGGCCGAAGCATCGAAATACACCGCCAGGCGCTGCGAGAAGATGCTCGCCCCCATGACCGGCCTAGCGACGAAGTTCTTGCCGCCGCCGGAGCCCATACCTTTACCGGAGCCGATACCGCCGCCCGCGCCGCCACCAAAGCCCTTGGAGGCGCCGCCCGCCGTGGCGCCGGAGATCATCGAAGAAGCCGACGCCGAGCTCGGCATCTCCGGTAAAGCCATGGAGGCCGTTGCGCTCTTGGAAGTAATGCGAGTGGTCGTCTTGGCGAGGGACTTGACGTTCTTCGGCTGCACCTTGCGTTCGGTGCTCTTCACGCGTTCGCCGCCAGATCCGCCGCCTGCGCCGGTAGCGAACGTGTTTGGATCCTTCTTGGCGTTATCGGTGACAGTCGAGACGACGAAAGCCGCGGCGATGAAGACCAGGACGACGTGAATCGCGAGGGAGACCGACAGACCGCTGGCGCCGATACGCTGCCAGAAGCTTCGCTTCATGCGCTTCGAGACGAGTGTCTCGGTTGAGACATTCTTGATCTCGTCCGGAGGCAGGTCGTTGGGCTGAGGGGGAGGGGTTTCTTCGCTCATCGCTTAAGGGGGTAGGCAATCTTCCCCTCTGTCTCGACTGCTTCAACCCTTTTTGCCCACCGAGCCAGGTCGAACTACCTCAAGAAATGGCTTGCGACCCAGACCCCACCCCTTTGTGTTCGACCTCCCACTTATTGCAGGGTGGAGCAGCCCGGTTAGCTCGTCAGGCTCATAACCTGAAGGTCGTAGGTTCAAATCCTACCCCTGCACCCAATTTTAAGACCGTGAAGGTCAGTCACTTAAGAAAGTGACCAAAACATTGTGATTTGGCTTGAACCGTTCGGAATTAAATGCACGGTATCAGGTATTAAATTTGTCCTACGGGACAATGGGGTAAGTAAGATAAAGCAGTAAAAAACAGGCGGCTTGCATAGGGGTATGCAAGCCGCCTCCTTTTTGCCCGGATGGTATCTCCCTCCAGATATAAAAAAGCCCGGCTCCTTGCGGTCCGGGCTTCGTCGTAGCTTTGCGAATCGGCTCAGCCGCCGCCGGTCATCTTGGTGATGAGCGCGATGAGCGGCAGGAACATCGCCAATACGATCGCGCCGACGACCACCGCGAGGAACACGATGAGCACCGGCTCAATGATGGAGGTCAGGGCGGTCACCGCATTGTCGACTTCTTCGTCATAGATATCAGCGACGCGATTGAGCATCTCGGGCAGCTGGCCGGTCTCTTCGCCGACCTGGATCATCGAGGTCACCATCTGCGGGAACTCACCTGACTGTTCGAGCGGCACCGAGAGCGGCTCGCCATCGCGAACCCGGTCGTGGACGCGCTCCAGCGACTTGGCGATGACGACGTTATCGAGGGTGTCGCGGGTGATCGTGATGGACTGCAAGATGGGCACGCCGGACGCCATGAGCGTCCCGAAGGTGCGGGCAAAACGCGAGACCGAGACAATCTGGATGAAGCCTCCAATCTTGGGCAAGCGCCAGAGGATGCGGTCGAAGAGTTCCTTACCCTTCTCGGTCGCGAGCCAGGTCTTCAGGCCGAAGTAGACGCCAAAGATTAAGACTGGGGTGGCGTACCAATATTCCGTCAGGAACGTAGAGATACCGACAACGAACTTCGTCAGCGGCGGCATTTCCGTCTTCTGGGCGCTAAGCAACTTCTGGAAGGAAGGCACGACCTTCACCATCAGGATGTAGACGATGATGATGGCGACGGACATGACGACTCCGGGGTACACCATCGCGGACTTGACCTTCTTCTGAATGCGCTCGGCCTTTTCACGGAACTTCGCGAGACGGTCGAGAACCTTGTCGAGCACGCCGCCCGCTTCCCCCGCACGGATCATATTGACGAAGAGGCGGTCGAAGACCTTGGGATGGGCCTGCAGGGCCTCGGAAAGGTTGTTACCTTGGGAGACGCTTTCGGCGATGTTGCCGAGGATCGTCTTGAAGGTCGGATTACGTTCCTGCTTCGTGATGAGTTCGAGGGCGCGCAAGAGCGGTAGCCCGGCCGTGATCAGCGTCGCCAGCTGGCGCGTCATGAGCGTCACGTCGTTCTGCGTCACCTTCGCGCCGAAGATGATCCCACGCTTGGCGGGCGCCGCGGGCGCCGCCGCGGACTTGGCCGCCCCGGCGTCACTAGCGAGCGTGGTGACCATGAGGCCTTTGGCCATGAGCTTCTGGCGGGCCTGCTCATCGTTAGCGGCCTCGATACGGCCGGAAGCTTGGGAGCCGTTCCGGTCGATAGCAGTGTACTTGTAGTCGGGCATGGGAGTGGTGGTGGGGTTATGAAAGTTAGGTGTACTTGAGCACTTCCTCGATCGAGGTGAGTCCGTCGAAGATACAGCGGAGTCCGTCCTCACGAAGCGGGCGCATGCCAGCCTCGATTGCTTTCTGCTTGAGGACGA
>CALQQQ010000016.1 GCA_943332745.1 Opitutus sp. GAS368
AAAACTTATAGGGGGTGTTAGAAACCGTTGTTCACACGTTATCCACAGCCTTTTCCGCCCTTCGGACATGGGGCTAAAATCAGGCACTCAGGCCGGCCCAAAAAAGGCGGCGATTGGACCAAGCGCAGCGTCGCCGGCGTCCTCGAGGACATAATGTCCGGCGTCGGCGAAAAGAAGCTGCCTGGCGTCAGGGAAACGGGCGATAAACCCCTCGAGGAACGAGCGATCGAAGCAGAAGTCGCGCATTCCCCAGCAAAGGAGCATAGGCTTGCCCTTTAAGCCCTCCAAAGAGGCCTCCACGGTAGCCAAGACGGGCCGGGTGGGGTGTTCGGCCTCCATCGGGATGTCGGCCACGAAGTCGGCTACCGCCCGCCGGACTGAGAACGACCCGTAGGGGGCAAGGAAACCGGCCTTGGCGGCGGGGCTAAGGGGCTTCTCGACAGACATCCAGGTCGCTGGCCAAGCAAAGCCGTTCAGGCCTTGAACAATGAACCGGCCAAGCAAGGGAGCCCGGCAAAGAGCGATGCGGGCAGGGATTCGCTCGGACAGGAAAGCGCCCGTGTTCGTGACGAGAATCTTCCCTACCCTTTCCGGCCGGCGACCAGCGACGCCGAACCCGATGGCACCACCCCAATCATGGACGCCCAGGTCGAATTCCTTGAGGCCAAGATGAGCGACGAGCGCTTCAACGTCGGCGATACGATCAGCCAGGCGCAAGAAACGGTCAGGGCGGGCGGATAGACCCATACCGACATGGTCAGGCGCGATGACGCGGCGACCTTGCGCCGCAAGCTTCAGGATCAGGTCGCGCCAAAGGAACGACCACGATGGGTTGCCATGCAGTAAGAGCACCGGACGTCCGTCGCGCGGGCCGTGGTCGACATAACTCATCCGGCCCGAGAGCGCGGCGAAATCCTTCGGCGCAAAGGGATAGAGCGCCTGCACGGCGGGCGAAAGTTCGGAGGCGATCATTGGCATTCGACGGCGAGCATCATGCTGGCGAGACCGCTACCGATACCCAGCAATGCGACGCGGTCGCCGGCCTTGATACGACCTTCAGCGAGTCCGAGCGCCAACGTGGCGGGCACGGAGACCGAACCCACGTTACCGAGACGGTCGAAGCTCTGGTAGTCTTTCGCGGGATCGAGGCCGAGTTTCTCGAACAGCAACGACGAATGGCGACGTCCGACCTGATGAGTCACCACGCGATGCGGCGTGGATTCATCCCAACCCGTGACGCCCTTGAAACGACCCCAGCAGCGCTGGGCGAGCGCGACGCCCGCGGCAAGCAAGGCTTCGGAGTCCGTACGCATATCGAGTTCGGCAGACGAGGTATCGCCTTCGCAAAGTCCGTTGGCGGAAGAATCGGTCTCGGCGGCACCGCCCAGAAGACGGATTGAACCAGGGCCGGCAAGGTCATCGCGGCAGATAATCGCGGCCGCACCGCCGGCGCCGATGGTGAGGTTCGCGAAGTACGGCTTGATCGTCTCACGCGTGAGCGAGAGATCTTCGTTCAGCATCCGAATCGTGCGCTCCACGAGTGGACGACCATCTTCACCCGAGCAGACCAGCGCGCGACGAATCTGTCCTGACTCCACCATACCCGCGGCGAGGACGACAGCGTTAAGGAAGCCTAGGCAAGCATTGGAGACGTCGAGGATTTGCGCCTGCGGACCGAGGCCGAGGAGGCCGTGCACATAGGCGGCGGTCGAAGGCTCGAGACGGTCGCGGCAAACCGAAGAATGGATCAGTAGGTCGATATCGGCCGGACCCACGCCCGCGGCCTGCATCGCGCGTCGACCCGCCAGCGCGGAAGCGGCGGACGGGCGGATTGCCTGCGGCCAGAAGCGGCGCTCACGGATGCCTGTCATCAGCTCGAGACGGCCCTCAGGCAGCTTCAAGCGGCCATAGAGGGGCGCCAGGCGGCGTTCGACCTCATCGGAGGTCCAGACCTCGGGAGGCAGTTCGGCCACAAGGCCGGACAGGACGGTACGCTTGAAGATCACGATCCGGGACGGCGGGAAGATGCGGCCACGAGTTCTTCGTCGAAGAAATTCCACCCCATGCCGGCATCGACCACGATGCCTTGGCCGTTAATGCCGCTCGAACGAGGCGAGAGCAGCCAGACCGCCGTATCGGCAACCTCTTGCGTCTTTAAGGCCTCCTTACGGAAGGTCATCTTTTCAGCGTGTAGGTAATTGTGGAGATAGCCAGGGATGCCGGCACTCGCGCTCGTCTTGAGCGGACCGGCGTTGACGGAGTTGAAGCGTACACGGGAATCAGCCGAGAAGGATTTCGCGAGGAAGCGACTGGCGGATTCGAGCGCGGCCTTGATCGGCGACATGTAGCCGTAGTTCGAGGCTGTGACCTGCGACGAGATACCAATGGAGACAACCGAGGCATCCGGCTTCAGGTGCGGCTTGAGCGCGCGGGAAAGTTCGACGAGCGAGAATGCGGAGATTGCGGTGGCCTGAAGGAAGTCAGCGCGCACGGTCTCATGGAACGGCTGCATGCCCTTGGAGAAATTGGCGAAGGCCACGCTGTGCAGGACACCGTCAAGCGGTCCATGCTCGCGACCGACATCGGCGGCGAGTTTCTGCGTCTGGGCTTCGTGCTCGAGGTCGCACAGGTACACCGGCTTGCCGTCGAGCAGACCCTTCAGTGATTCGAGGCGGGCCTGCGAGCGCACGGAATAGACCACCTTGGCGCCTTCGGCTTCGAGGGTCTTGGCGACGTGCCAGGCGACGGACTTCTTATTCGCGACGCCGAGGACGAGGTAGGTCTTACCAGTAAGGCCGAGGAAGGACATAGGTCAGGCGGGTTGGTCGACGAGGGCGAGGGCGAAGCGGATGGTCAGGACGGCCTTGCCGTCGCGGCGCACCGTTCCCGTCATAAAATGGAATTGCTGAAGCGTCTCGACGAGTTTCACCTCAATCGAGACCGTATCGCCCGGCATCACCATCCCTTTGAATTTCGCCTCCTCAATGCGGCAAAGCACTGGGGTCTTACCAGAGGGAACGCCGCCTTCGGACTGGAGCTTCTTCGTCAGGAAAATCGCTCCAGCCTGGAAGACCGATTCGCAGAGCAAGACGCCGGGCGTGATCGGGTTACCCGGGTAGTGGCCAGAGTAGAAAGGCTCGTCGGCGCGGAAGGTACGACTGCATGTGGCACCATCGGCCCGGACCTCGTCGATTCGGTCGAGAAACAGGAACGGCGGGCGATGAGGGATGGTGTCGAGGACAGCCTGCAACATAATCACATTTTTGCCTCCAGAGAGACCGACAAGCGACACGAAAACACCGTCGGTCGCATTTGCCTTTTGCCGGCGGGCTCCCAACCTACGGGACATGAAGACACTCTACGCCACCCTCCTCATGTCCCTCCTCCCACTCTTTGGTGACGCGGCTGAAAAGCTCGCCGTCGGCGCCTCCATCCCGGACGTCACTTGCAATGACCAGGACGGCAAGCCCGTCTCCCTCGCCAAGGAAGGCGCCAAGGGCTATCTACTCGTCTACTTCTACCCGAAGGCCAAAACCGGCGGTTGCACTAAGCAGGGTTGCTCACTGCGCGACGGCTGGGCCGACCTGCAGAAAGCTGGCGTCAGCGTCCTCGGCGTGAGCACCGACGACGAGAAGCTCCAGAAGGAATTCAAGGAAGAGCAGAAGTTCCCGTTCCGCCTGCTCGCCGACAAGGAGAAGAAAGCCGTCACCGAAGCTTTCGGCGTGAAGAACCTCATCGGCATGGCCAGCCGCAGCGCCTTCCTCTTTAAGGACGGCAAGTGCGTCTATGCCGACCACAAGGGACACACCGGCGACCAGGCTAAGGTCATCCTCGACTTCCTCGCGACCGAGAAGAAGTAACCCGGAATAATCTTCCAACAAAAAAGGCCGCATCATCGATGCGGCCTTTTTCGTGTCCTGATTCGGACCTCAGTGGCCCTTGATTGGGAAGAGGTCGGTCACGCTGTTGTTGCCGTGGATGCGACGAATTGCATCGGACAGCAGGGGCGCGATCGAAAGCACCGTGATTGGCAGGTCCTTCGGCCAGTCGGCCGGGACGGAGTTCGTCGTGATGACCTCGTCGATGAGACCCTTGCGGAGGCGCTCGAAGGCAATCTCCTGAATCATGCAGTGCGAAACCACGGCACGCACCGAGCGGGCGCCGTTCTTCTTAAGCAGTTCGGCCGCGGCGACGAGCGTGCCCGCGGTCTCCGTCATGTCGTCGACAAGGATGATGTCACGGCCTTCGACTTCGCCGACGAGACTCGTGGCCTGGACGGTGGTCGCGCTCGTGCGGCGCTTGGCCACGAAACCGTAGGGCAGATTGAGCATGTCGGCCACGGCCGAGGCGTACTTCAGGCCGCCCACGTCAGGCGAGAAGACCGTGGCGTCCTTGAGCCAAGGCTTGTTCTTGATGTGGGCGTAGAAGACCGGCGAAGCGTAGAGATGGTCGACCGGGATATCGAAGAACCCCTGAATTTGCTGGGCGTGCAGGTCGACTGTCAGGACGCGATTAGCGCCGGCGGCGGTGAGCAGGTTGGCGACGAGCTTGGCCGTAATCGGCACGCGAGGCTTATCCTTACGGTCCTGGCGAGCGTAGCCGAAGAATGGGATGACGGCCGTGATGCGGGCGGCGGAGGCGCGACGCAGGGCGTCGATCATGATCAGCAGCTCCATGATGCGATCGTTGGCCGGCGCGCAGGTGGGCTGGATGACGTAGACGTCGCAGCCGCGGATGTTCTCGTTGATCTGCACGAACGTCTCGCCGTCGGGGAAACGATTGACGGTGGCGGTGCCGAGCGGGACGCCGAGATGTTCGCAGATTTCCTTGGCCAACGCCGGATTGGCGTTGCCGGTGAAAATCTTCATCTCAGGTAGGCTCATGTCGTTTAACGTTTAGCAGAGTCCAAGGAGGCGGCCAGCGAATCAACCTTTTTGAACAATTCAGGCAGACGACGCGACAGAACGACAAGGCGTCGTTCCAGGCCGAAGGGCACGGCGGGCGTGCCATTCATGAAGCCGTCGGCAGGCACGTCCTCGAAAAGGCCCGTCTGGGCGCCCAGCTTGACGCGATCACCAAGGGTGAGGTGTCCAGCCACGCCGGACTGTCCGCCCAGGACGCAATGGTCGCCGAGGGTCGTACTGCCGGCGATACCGACCTGCGCGGTGATGAGGCACTGGCGGCCTATGCGGACATTATGGGCGATCTGGACGAGATTATCGATCTTGGTGCCCCGCCCGACCACCGTCTTGCTGAAGCGGGCACGGTCGAGGGTGGAGTTCGCGCCGACCTCAACGTCATCTTCCAGGACCACGTTGCCGACCTGAGGGATGCGCTGGATCTCGCCGTTAACAGGCTCGTAGCCGAAGCCGTCGGATCCGATGACCGCGCCAGACTGGATGCGGCAACGGGCGCCTAGGACGCAGTAGTCACCGACCGTGACGCCCGGCTTAAGCCAGCAATCAGAACCGACGCTCGCATGAGCGCCGACATGGCAACGGGCTTCGAGTACCACCCCAGAGGAAATCGTGGCGCCTTCGCCGACCACGCAAAGGGGGCCGACATGCGCCGAAGGGTCGACCTTGGCCGATGCGGCGACGACTGCGGAAGCGTGGATGCCTGCGGATGGCCTCGGCCACAGGCGGGCCTCGAGCACCGAGCAAAGCAGCGCCAAGGCGTAGGAAGGATTGTCGACGCGCAGGAAAGCCTGACCGACGAGCGGCTTACCAGCGAAAGTTACCGGCACAAGAATCACGCCCGCCTGGGAAGCGGCGACGGCGTCGGCGTACTTCGTGTTACCAAGGAAAGAGAGGTCGGAACTGGTCGCTTCAACTAAAGCAGCGATACCCTTGATCGGACCGGCGCAGGCACCCTCGACGGCTTGGGCTCCGGTCAGGGAGGCAAGTTCAGCGATGGTGAAGGCGAGCGACATGGTCCTAAATGAAGCGCCCCTGACTAGCAGGGGCGCGGCAGAGTCTTACTTGGCGGCCGGCTTATCGCCGGCGGCAGGGGTGACGGGCTTAGCGCCGGCGGCCGGGGTGGAGGCCGGGGCGACTGGGGCGATGGCCTTATAGGCGGCGTTCAGTTCCTTGAGGACGTCATCGGTGACATCAAGGGAGGCGTCAGAGAATAAGACCGGAGCCTTGCCGATGATCAGGTTAAGTCCTTTCGCCTTGGCGACCTTTTCCGCCTGGGCACGCGCATCGGCGATGATCTGCTTGTTCAGCTCGCCCACGCGCTGCTGGATGGTGTTACGAGCCTCGGTGACGAAGTTCTGCAGTTCCGAACGGCGCTGCTGGAAGGTGGCGCTCTTCTGCTGAAACTCGGCACCAACGGCCTTCTTGCCGTTCTCGCTGAGCATCGGATCCTGAGCACGCTTGTCGATGCTCTGGAGCTCGGCCTGCAGCTGCTCAACGGCCTTGATACGCTCATTGACGGAAGCTTGAGCGGCTTCCTCCGACTTGCGGATTTCCGCCTGCAGGTCGGTGGCCTTGGCGTATTTCTTGAAGATCTCCTGCTCGTCGACGATGCCGATACTGGGCGTGGCGGCGAAGACGGAAACGGAGGCGAGGAGGAGGGCGAAGAAGGACTTCATGGGCGTATTCTGGTTTAAGAAGCGGTTAGGCGGGCGAATGGCAATCAAAACACCGTGCCGAAGCTGAAGTTGAACTTCATCCCCCCGTCATTGAGGTCGGCGCCGGTGCCCGGGACCTTGGTCGTCTGCAGAGGGAAGCCGAAGTCTAGGCGCATGACGGCGCCGCCCAGCAGGATGCGCATGCCCAGGCCGTAATCGGAATTAGCCTGGGAGACGCTGAAGTTCGTCTCCGACTTGTTGACGAAGCCGTAGTCATAGAACGCAGCGAAGCGGAGGTTATCGGCGGCCTTGATGGTATACTCAGCGTTAAGGTAGCCGTAGGTCATGCCGCCTATGGGCTGGTTACTGCCGTGGGTAGTGTCGTAAGTGTCGTAGGCTCCTACGTCGTTATAGGAGAAGCCGCGCATGTCGTAGGCGCCGCCTAGGTAGAAACGCTCGTAGAAAGGAATGGAGCCTCCGGAGCCGGTGATCATACCGACGCGTCCGATGACACCGATGGTCTGCTCCGCCGTGGGCGAGAGTAGAAACCAGCGGCCGGTGCGTAGCTCGGACTTCAGGTATTTGACGTCGCCGCCGAAACCATTGCCAGCGAGCTCTTCGGTGAGGGAAAGGCGGGAGCCCTTGGTCGGGAAGTTATACTCGTCACGCGTATCGTAAGTCAGCGAGGCGGAGACGGACGAGATCACGCGGGCGCCGGCTGCGGCTTCGTCCGCGACGTCCTGCGGAGCGGAGAGCGTGACGTTGTCGACCGACATGCGGCGGAGGTTATAACTGAGGCGACCCTCGATGTTGCTAAAGATGCGACGACGAGCGTAAAGGCTGACGCCTTCGGAAAGCACCGAGTAATTGGCCGAGGCGTAGCCGGCGTAGCGGCGCTCGATGGAGTAGCCCACGGCGAGATCGCGCTCCCAGAGAGCCGGCTCCTCAAAGGAATGCTCGAAAGAGTTGGTCAGGCTGCCGACAGAAAGACGGACGCGGAACTTCTGACCGTCTCCGCGGTACCAGCCCTCGGAATTAGAGAAGTCGAAATTGGATTCGGCGTACTCGACGAAACCGACGAGTCCTTCGACGGTGCTGTAGCCGGCACCGAAGCTCACCTGACCAGTGGGGCCTTCCTTGACCGTGACGCGCAGGTCGCTCTGGCCTGGAATCGTGGTCGAAACGGGCGTCACGCGGACTTCCTCGAAGAACTGGGTGTTGCGAAGGCGCGCCTCCGAGACGCGGGTACGCGCCAAGTCGAAGACCTCGCCGGGTCCGAGCGCAAGCTCGCGGGCGATGACGGTAGAGCGAGTCTTAGTGTTGCCTTGAATTTCAACAGAGCGGACGGTGTGGCGCTGGCCCTCCTCGATCAGGAACTTCACGTCGATGGCGCCGGTCTGCAGATTGGGTTTACGCACGACCTGGACGGAGCTGTTGATGTAACCCATCTGTCCGTAGTATTCCTTGAGCTTGTCGGCGGCGGCGTCGACCGCGGGGACCGCGAAAGCCTCACCGCTGGCAATCTTGTCGAATTCGGCTGGGTGGGCGCCGCGACGGAGCGAGGGTTCGGCGACGACCTTCTGAAGGGCGGCCGTGGCGTAGATAGGGTCAGTGAGACCGAGGCGATTGCCTTCGAAGGAAATCGCGCCGATGGTGTAGCGGCGGCCTTCCTTAATCTTGAAGACAACGTCGACCCAGCCGGCGCCGTCTTTCTCATCCTTGATCACGCAAACATCCTGCGGGTCGGCATCCTCGACTTCGACATCGAGATAACCCTTGGAACGGTAGTATTCGCGGAGTTTCTTGCAGTCGGCGCGATACTGTTCGGGGTCGAGACGGCCGCCGCCGACGAGCCAAGACCACTTATACCAGCGGTACTCGCTGGTCTTGAGCTCGGCCGCGGACCAGAGGTCATAACGCTCAAAGGCCGTGGCGCCCTCGAAGTGGAAATGATCGACCTTCAACTCAACGCCTTCGTCGACGACGATGGCCGCGAACTTGCCGCCAGGCACATCACGCAACTGGGAGGTGACGCGGGTGAAGGGACGCTTCTTGCGAAGTTCGTTTTGCAGTTTGACCTCGGAACGGCGGAGCTGGGCCTCGTCGAGAGGCTCTCCGATTTTGACGTCCTCAATCTCAGTGCCACCGAACCACCCAGTCTTGCCGACGAGGCCTTCTCCGCCAACGTACTCAATTCCTTTAAGAATCGGGCGGGGCTCGACCGTGACAACGATATCGACCTCGCCCGTCTTCGGGTCGAGCACCGGCTCGACGATAGCCTGGTTGAAGCGGCCCGTGGCGTAAAGGGAACGGACCGTACTGGCAGCGGCGTCCTTGGAGAAGGGCTGGCCTTCGCGGAGGGCGACGAAGCCAAGGACGAATTGTTCGGACACGGCCGTTCCCTCCTTCTTGACCTTGATAGAGCGGACGAGTGGCTGCTTTTCCAGAGGGACGACCTGAGCGCCGCCGACGAGCGGGGCGAGGGCGAGAGCGAAACAGGCGGCGCGAAGCCAGCTTCGGCGGAAGGAGGGGTTATTCATTATTTCGGTAATCTTTGGCCGGATTCTCGAAGCGTGTCAGCCCCGGATTAAAGAGCAAGTTGATGTCGGAGGTGGGTCCGTTACGGTTCTTGGCCACGATGAGCTGGCGGGAATAGCAGCCATCCTGCCCTGCCTGCTCGGCCTCGGCCTCGGCGGCCTTACCCTGGCTGACCGGGGGCTTGGAGATGAGCATGACGATATCGGCGTCCTGCTCGATGGACCCGGATTCGCGCAAATCGGACATGCGGGGCTGGCGGGCTTCGTCCTCGGACTTACGGTTGAGCTGGGCCAAGGCGATGATGGGGATCTTAAACTCCTTGGCCATGGCCTTGATGCTACGGGAGACCTCGGCAATCTGCTGCTCGCGTGGCAGTCCTGAGTCCAGGCCATTGATGAGCTGGATATAGTCGATGACCACCATGTCCAGGGGGGTGCGGGCATGGACGCGGCGGCACTTTGCGCGAATCTCCAGAATATTCTGGCCGCCGTTATCGTCGACCACGAGGGGCAGTCCTTTGTATTCGTTGGCGGCCTGAACGAGGTCGACCTGCATGCGTTCGTCTGGGTGGGCGGTGCGGAGCTTCTGCATGTTCACCCGGGCGCGGGAACAAAGCAAACGGAGGGCCAGTTCGCGCGCTGGCATTTCGAGGGAGAACAGCAGGACGTTGGACGGCTTACGGGCCTCATTTGGCTTGGGGAAGAGCGCGGCCTCGATGAAGTTAAGCGCGATGGACGTCTTGCCCATGCCGGGGCGGGCGGCGACGACAACCATCTGGCCGGGCTGAAAGCCGAAGGTCATTGCGTCGAGATCGGGGAAGCCGGTCGGCACGCCCTGCACGGAGTTGCGGTCGCGGATGATGCGCTGGACGAGCTCCATCGCCTCGGCGATAGGTCCGTCGATCGTCTGGGCAGATTCGGAGATGCGGTCTTCGCTGATGCGGAAGAAGGATTGCTCGACCTCTTCAAGGAGACGTTCGATGCCTTCCGCGTGGGTGTGCGCCTTCTCGACCGTCGTGACGGCGGTGGAGATGAGCTGACGGAGGAAATGCTTCTCACGGATGATCGCGAGCCAATGGGGCGCGTGCGCGCTCGACGAGATGAGGCCAGTCAGCTCGTTGATGTAGGTCGCACCACCGGCGGACTCCAGTTTGCCTTCGCGGCGGAGCTGCTCAGTGAGCGTGATTTCGTCGATTCCCGTGCTCGCCTGATTGAGCTGGACGGCAACGGCGTAGATATCTTGGTGCTTCGGGTCGAAGAAGTAGTCGGACGTGACGCGTTGCTCGAGGCAGCGTTGCAACGTATCGCCACCGTCGATCACGATGCTGGCGATCAGGCCACGCTCGGCGTCGAGGTTGTGGGGCGGCACGCGGTCGCCGTAATTAGGAGCGGCTTCGCGGCGCTGGCGCTGGGATCGATCGGCCATGGAAAGGAGTCAGTGTGCGGAGGCGGGGAACGGAGGACAGCGCCAAACGGCGCGGTCCGTTCACGCCTTGTTCGCACCCTATTCACAGGGCGGGAAGCCCCGTAAAAGAAAAAGGCGCGAAGTTCGCACTTCGCGCCTTTCTGGAGAGACGGTCCGCTTACTCGGACTTGGCAGGCTTGTCCTTGCGGGGCTTGCGGGCCTTCTTGCCCTTGTCGTCGCGATACTCGCGTTCTTCGGGCTCGGGGGCCTCTTCGGCGGCGACTTCGATCGGATTCTCGGAGACCACTTCGAACTCCTGCTCGACCATGACGGAGCCATGGAGGCGGATGCTCGTGGTGTGCTTGCCGAGGAGTTTGACCGGTCCCTGGCCGAGGTGGATGCGCTTGCGCTCGATTTCGATGCCATGCTCGGCGAGCTTGGCGGAGATTTCAGCGGTGCTGATTGCGCCGAACATCTTGCCTCCTTCGCCGGTCTTGACGGCGAAGACGAGCTTGATGGCGGCCAGCTTAGCGGCGGTGCCATTAGCGGTTTCGAGATCGCGGGATTCACGGACTTCGCGGGCCTTCTTAAGGGCCTCGACGTACTTCGTGTTCGAGCGATTGACGGGGAGCGCGATGCCCTGCGGAAGCAGGAAATTGCGCGCGAAGCCCGCGCGGACGCGGACCTGCTCGCCTTCGGCGCCTAGGCCGTCGACGGGCTTGATGAGGAGAACTTCGGTGAATGCCATGG
>CALQQQ010000017.1 GCA_943332745.1 Opitutus sp. GAS368
CCCAGGCTTTGGAATACTTCGCCGCTCAGGGCGTAAAACTCGATATCCGTGACGTGGTAGCCGATATGCATCAGATGCGCCAGCTGGTGGCCATCACCGGCCAGTCCAAGTGCCCATCGTTCCGCTATGGGGACTTCATCGTGGCCGACTTCGGGGTCGATGAGTTCATCAACAAGGCCCGCAAGCACCCCGCCGTCTGCGCCGAGCTTGGGTTGAAGGTCTAAGACGAGGCTTTTTTAGGGCTTGGACGCCTAGGGTAAATCCCCTAGTGATAGTCCCATGAGGCTAACCCCAACCTTGGGCCTTCTGCTATGCGCGACCTTATTCGGCGCGCGGCCTAATATCGTCTATATCATGTGCGATGACATGGGTTGGGCTGATCCGGGTTGCTATGGTTCAACCCAGAACGTGACGCCGAACATCGATCGCCTCGCCAAGGAAGGCCTGCGCTTCTCGAGTTTCTACGCGACCCAGGCCGTTTGCACTTCTTCGCGCACGGCATTGCTAACCGGTTGTTACCCGAATCGCCTTGGCCTCGGTGGCACTGCTCTCGGCCCGCAGTCGAAGACCGGACTCAGTAACGACGAGCAGACGCTCGGCACCTTGTTGCGCGATGCCGGTTACCGTACCAGCATCGTCGGTAAGTGGCATCTCGGCGATGCCCCTAAGTTCCTGCCGTCAAATCACGGCTTCGACGATTCGATGATCCTGCCTTATTCGAACGACATGTGGCCGCTGGGCTACGCCGTCGGCGACGAATCCCGCCGGAAGATGTATCCCGAGTTACCGCGCTACGTGAATGATCATCCGATGGGCATCGTCCGCGACTGGGCCGACATGGATACCCTGACTTCGATGCAAGGGCTGCGTGCGGTGCGCTTCATTCATGAGAGCGCCGGCAAGGGTAAACCGTTCTTCCTCTATCTCCCGACCTCGATGCCGCACACCCCGCTGGGCGCTTCGTCGGAGTTCAAGGGCAAGGGTGTCACGCCCTATGCTGATACCATGGCTGACATCGACCGCACCGTCGGCGCAGTGCTGAAGGCGCTAAAGGATAAAGGCGTCGAGCAGGAGACTATCGTCGTCTTCACGAGTGATAACGGACCTTGGCTTAACTTCGGCCGTCATGCCGGTTCGGCCGGCCCGTTCCGTGAAGGCAAGGGCACGACCTTTGAAGGCGGCGTCCGCGTGCCGTTCATCGTCCGCTGGCCCGGCGTCGTGAGGCCGGGCACCCGCACCGACGCCCTCGCCGCCAATATCGACGTCGTGCCGACAATCGTTGAAGCCTGCGCGGCCGCCAAGCCCAAGCTGGAGATTGATGGCCAGTCCTTCCTTCCCTTGCTCAAGGGTGAGAAGGAGGTCGCCCGCGAATCCTTCGTCTACTACTACGGCGACCGCCTTGAAGCCGTGCGTAAGGGTAAGTGGAAACTCCACCTCCCGCACGCCTATCGCAGCTACGTCGACATGGTGCCAGCCAAGCGCGACGGCCTGCCAGCGACGACCCATCAGCGCCAGATCGATCTTTCGCTCTACGACCTCGACGCCGATCAAGGTGAGACCAACGATGTTGCCTCCGCCAATCCTGCGATTGTTAAGGAGCTGCAGGAACTTGCCGCCTCGGAGCGCAAGAAGCTCGATGCAGGTAAGCGCCCCGTCGGTCGCCTCTGATCAGACCAGGCCGGCGATACCAGCGACTCGCCAGGCCATCACGCCGAAGCCGACAATCGCGACTGTCAGGCAGAGCGAACGTCGTACGTTGTTCTCGGTCACGCCGATCCGGAGGACGAGCCAAAGCAGACCGGCTGACCCGAAGATCACCGCCATCTGGGCGAGTTCGACGCCGACATTGAAACCGACGAGGATGCCGACGATGCTGCCGTTGTCCCAGTCCTTGAGTCGATCAGAGACCGCCGCGGCGAAGCCGAGGCCGTGCACCAGGCCAAAGACAGCCGGGACGACGAGCATTTGGCGGTTCGTCGCCGTTCCACGATAGGCCATCAGTGCGCCGAGTCCGATGGTGAGCGCGATGAAGGGCTCGATCCACGGGCCCGGATTGCCGATCCAGCCGAGGGCGACGGCGCTCAGCGTGATGCTATGGCCGAGCGTGAAGACTAGGGAACGTCCGAGGGCTTGGCCGAGTGACGCCGCGCCGAGGAACATCGCCAACATGAACAGGCAGTGATCCCAGCCGCCCGGAATCACGTGTCCGAAGCCATCGACTAGGAGCGCGAAGATTGTCTGATGATCGGCGGGGGCCGGTCCGTCGCCAATCTGGAATTCACCTGGCTCGTTCTTCGAGACCGCCATGACCGTCTGGAATTCCATGCCCTTGCGGAGATTCGTGAAGACCGTCCCAAGGGCGTCAGGGAAACGGAGTACGAGTTTCTGCGTATTAGCTGGGACCGTCGCCCTGAACTTTGCGTTCAGCATCACCGGGTAGCGGTCAGCTTCGCCTTGGCGGCTGGACTGTGTGAGAATCTGTTCGGCGGTGGGGAAGGATTCGAGCGTCCACGAAACGGGTTTACCGTCGGCTTCGAGGCGGAGGCCGGCGAGGAACGATTTCCGACCAGGCTCAATTGAGGAGGTTAGACGTCCCGGCGTGAACATCAGCACATCGAGTTCCTTCACGGGTGCGTCCTTAGGGTGCTGGCCTAGCAGGAAAGAAGGCACATCAAATTTAACCGTCAGGGCAAAGGAGTTCTTGTCGTCGATGACACCGATAGCGGAGGCCTCCTTCCATTCTGGGTGGGCCCAGAGGAGTGTCGGCAGGAGGGCCGAAAGCCAGAGCAGGAAGACACGCCGCATGGGGAGTGAGTAGACGCCAGGTCGTCGCGTTCCAATCAAAACCGCTTACTTGGCTCCTTCTCCGCGGCTGGGCGGGCGCTTCTCTTCCTTGCTGTCGCTGGCGCCGGCGGGCCGGGTGTAGATCACCGTGAGGTCAGCGGCGGCGAGAATCTTACCTTTCATCGCCGCAAGGAGCGGGTCGACCGTGATCGGACTTTCGGCCTTGGAGAGGTCAGGCTTGGCGGAAAGCGCGAAGAGCGTGAGGACGTATTTCTTTTCACCCGGCCCCTTGGAGTGGGGGGCGGCGTATTCGACGCGGTCGTGGACGGTGCTCACGCCCATCTTGCCGAAGTCGGTGGCGTTCTTGGCAGCGCTCGTGATCTGCGGATTAATGTCATGCATCAGCCAGTAGATTTTCGTCCTGCCTTCTGGGTCGAGGTGGTGCATGATCAGCACCAGACTCTGCGTGCCCTTCGGCATGCCAGTCCAAGCGAGGGGCGGGCTGGCGCTGGCGCCATCGCCGGTGAATTCAACGGGCAGCCTTTCGCTATCCTTTACTGCGGGGCTCGTGAGTTTGAATGTGGTATTCTTGTCGGCTGGCTTGGCCGCGGAGACGGTGTCGATGGAGCCGCTGGGCGGGCCGCCTTTGCCACCCTTGCCGCCCTTTTTGCCTTCAGCGGGAGCGGCGGTCAGGGAGTAGACGCTTAGCAAGGCCAGAAAAACGATGAGGGGTAACTTACGCACGAGTTAATTATGCCAGAACGTGCCTTAACTACAGATTAAGACAAAAGCTTATTCCGAGGTGTCGGCGTCTTTGTAGCTTCGTAAGGCGCGCGGGTTCTGAAAGCAGCCGGGCTTATAAAAGACTTTCTCCATGAACAGGCCGCGCGCGGGCGCGGTCGGCACTTCCGAGGTGATGGCACGCTCCTTGCGATAGGCCATCAGGCGTTCCGGGGTCATTTTCCCTTCGCCGACGCGGAGGAGTCCTCCGACGAGGCGGCGGACCATCTTGTAAAGGAAGCCGCTGCTTTCGGCGATGATGGTAATCCGCTTACCGCGGCGGCGGACTTCAAGGCGGCGCAGCTCCTTCACCGGATTCTCTTTCTCCATGCCTTGGCCGTGGTTGGCGCCGAAGGCGTAGAAGTCATGCTTACCGAGCAGAAGCTTGGCGGCCTTACGCATCAGCTTAACGTCGACGGTCTTCATCCCTAATCCTAGGCAGAAACGCGCTTCCCAAGGTGGTGGGTACCCGTCGCAGATCTCGTAGCGGTAGCGTTTGCCATTGGCGTGCCAGCGACAATGAAAAGTCGGCGCCACGCGCTGGAGTTGCGTGGCTAGTAGGCCGTTCTGTTCGCACGAGTTGATCGCGTGGACGAGATAACTGCAGGGGTGGGGCCAGAAGGCATCAAAATGAAAACGCTGGCCGACGCTGTGCACGCCGGAATCGGTGCGGCCACTGCCATGGATGACAATCGGGGTCTTGAGGATACGCGATAAGCGTGCCTCGAGTTCACCTTGAATCGATACCCGACCCGACTGGACCTGCCAACCGATGTGGTCGGTACCGTCATAGGCGACCGTCGCCAGGAAGCGCTCGAGCTTCGGCGTGAACGGTTTCTTGGTCTTGGCGGGAGGCATATTAGGAGCCTAGGCCGCGGCTGTTGAGGAAGTCCTGGAGGAGGACAGCGGCCGCGCGAGAATCGCGTTCTCCGGAGCGGGCCTGCTGCTTGCGTTCGTTGGCCGAGCGTGCCTTGCGGCCGCCCATCTCGTCGGCGGCCTGGCTCGTCAGGGCTTCGTCGACCTTCTCGATGGGAAGATTGAATCGTCGGGTGAGTTCGGCCGCAAAGACATCGACCTCGTCGCAGCGCTTGGTGCGTTCGCCTTCGACGGAAAGTGGGTAGCCAAGGACGAGTAGGGTGACCTTGAGTCGGGTGATTTCCTTGCCGATCTGGGTGAAGCGTTCTTCGGCACTTTCCGCGACCGCGGCGGGTAGGGCGAAGGCGAAGCCAAGTTCATCGGCATGGCTCAGGCCGACCCTTCGCGAGCCATAATCGATGCCAAGGAAGACCGGTGCCACGGGGTCAAGTTGGGACACCTTGGCCGAATATTCAATCCGACACGTGGAAGGGGCGGTTTGACACCGCTCCCGGCGGGGGTTCCACTGTCGGCATGTCCGCGGAACAGCGCCTGAGCGACCATGAGAGGGCCTTGTACTCCCGGCAGATACGTCTGCCTGGGGTGGGGGAGTCCGGTCAGCTGCGCCTCCGTGAGGCCAAAGTGCTGCTCTTAGGGGTTGGTGGTCTGGGATCACCCGTTGGGCTATACCTAGCTGCTGCCGGCGTTGGGCTCATTGGCATCGCCGACCCGGATAAGGTCGAAATCTCTAACCTACATCGTCAGATCGTCCACGGTTTCGACACTTTGGGACTTCCGAAGACCATTTCCGCTGCGGAGGCGCTGGGGGAGATTAATCCCGGTCTCAAGGTGGCCCTTCACCCAGAAGGCTTCACCGTTGAGAACGCCGCCGACCTGGTCGCTCGGTATGATGTGGTCGTTGATGGCACGGATAACTTTGCGACCCGTTTCCTGGCGGCCGACGCCTGTGTGCTTGGCGGTCGCCCGCTCGTACACGGCAGCGTTCTGCGCGAAGCCGGGCAGGTCGGCGTCTTTCTGCCGCACTCGGGGTGCTATCGTTGTCTTTACCCGGCGATGCCGGATGCCGCGTCCGTGCCGACGTGCGCCGAGGCCGGCGTCTTCGGCGCGACCTGCGGGGTGATCGGCTCTTGGATGGCCTCGGAGGTCATCGCCGTCCTGCTCGGTAAGCGCATAGCCTCGAGGCTACTGGTCGTCGATGTCGCGGCTGGCACCTCCAAGCTGATTGCCTTAGCCGCCGACCCGGCCTGTCCTGCTTGCGGCTCCGCTCCGAGTATCCGGTCGCTTGAGAAGGCCGCCTACGCTCCGACCCTTTGCCCAACCCAGCCCCTTATGTCCGAAACTCCGCTTGAAGTCACCGTCGAGGAAGCCCAGCGCCTCTTGGCTGGCCCCAATCCGCCCCTCCTCATCGATGTCCGCGAGATGGACGAATACGCCGTCTGCCGAATCGAAGGTTCCCGGCTGATACCCATGAACAGCATACCCACCCGCTTGGCGGAGGTTCCGCAGGACGTCCCCGTGCTGGTTCAATGCCACCACGGCGGCCGGAGCATGAAGGTCACCCAGTTCCTGCGGGCCAAGGGCTATGCCCGCGTCAGCAATGTCAAGGGCGGCATCGATGCCTGGTCGCTCAAGATTGACCCCAAGGTCCCGCGCTACTGAGCGAGACAAGGCTTGCCGACACCCGCTGGCTCTTCTTTTATTCCCACACACCATGAAGCGTTTCACCTTCCTTCTCGCTCTCGCCGCCCTAAGCGTCGGTTGCACCTCCCGTATCCCCGAGGGTTTCAATCCTTTGTCCTCCGGCAACAGCAGTTTCGGCGGCCCTGACTCGCTCGACACCCGCTCGGCCAATGCGCGTCGTGACGCCCTCGCCAACGCCATCCGCGCCGGCAATATTCCGCCCGAAGCCATTCTTGCCACGGTCTACTTCGAATTCGACAAGTACACCGTCTCGGCTTCGGAGCGCGCCAAGGTCGACGCCGTCGCCGGTCGCGTGAAGGCCACCGAGGTCATCATCGCCGGTTACACCGACACCTTCGGCACCGAAGAATACAACTTGGGTCTTTCCGATCGTCGCGCCCAATCCGTCCGCGATTATCTCGTGAAGCTCGGCTCGAACCAGGCTAAGTCTGAAATCATGGCCCTAGGTTCCCAGCACGCCAACAAGAATGCCGCCGGTCGCCAGTCTGGCGCCAAGGATCGCAAGGCGGTCATCGTCGACGTGAACTACGGAGGTCCCGTTTCCGCCGCCCCTGCCGCTGCCCCCGCTGCTCGTTCGGTGGCCGCACCGGCCGCTGGTTCCGCGCCAGCTCCGGTCACTGCTCTCTGAGCGAGTTGCTACGGCAACAAAAAGGCCCGCCTTCTGGCGGGCCTTTTTGTTGTCCGACTTCTCCGGCTTACGGTAGCGTCCCGAAGAGGTAGGCCAAGGTGCCGACGAACAGCGTGCCCGCGGCCAGCTTGGCCGTCAGACGTTCCTTGTCGGTGCGATGCAGGGCACCCCAGCGACCGAGCACCCAGCAGGCGGTGGCGATGACGGCGAGGCCCAGCGAGGCATCGCGTACCCAGGCCGCGTCTTCGACGAGTGCATTGAGTACCCAGAGCAGGTAGAGCGCATAGGCGAAGAGAGGGAAAGACATGCCTTGTTTCAGGGATTCCATCCACTCGCCGGGGCGCGGTAACATCGCAGCGAGACGAGGGAACATGGATAGTAAGAGGTAGGGCAGGGCCATGCCGAGGCCGATGACCGTGAAGAAGAGCAAGGTCTCTCCGGTGCTCCGCTCCTTGTCCAAGGCGAAGCCCAGTGCGGCGCCGAGGCCGGGGGCCGTACAAGGCGTCGCGACTACCGTGGCGAGCACGCCAGAAAGGAAGGTGGCGACGCGGCCGTCGCCTTCGCCGGCGGAGACGCCGCCCAGGCCGACTCCGATCTCGAAGACGCCCGCGAGGCTCAGTCCAAGGACGATCATCAGCACGCAGGTACCGAGGACGAAGCCGGGCGATTGCATCTGAAAGCCCCAGCCGACGGACGAGCCACCGGATTTAAGTCCGATGATGAGCAGCGCGAGGGCGAGGAAGCTGGCGATGACGCCAGCGGAGTAGAGCAGGCCGTTGAGGATGACAGTGCGACGGGAGGCGCCAGCTTCCTTGGCGAAACCGAGGACCTTGAGGCCGATCATCGGGAAGACGCAGGGCATCAGGTTGAGGAGGATACCGCCGCCGAAGGCCAGTAGGATCCAGAAGGCGAAGGTGTGCGTGATGGTTTCGGCCTGATAGGATTTACCGGCGGAGACAGCTTTGAGCGCGGCGACGACTTCGGTGCCGGTGAGCGCTTCGGAGAGCACGGCTGGTGGTTGGCCGGTCTTAAGCAAAACGTTGAGCGGGATGCCGGTGCGACCGTATTTACCGAGCTCGTTCGCGATGACCGAATCTTTCTTCGTCCAGTCGGCCTTGAGCATCACTACGCCCGCTTGGGTGAGCGACTTGGCCACGTCTTCCTGGGTGTAGACGCGTTTGTTGACCTGGCAGGTGGCGCACCAGCGGGCCGTGAAGTCGACATACACGATCTTGCCATCGGCGAGGGCTTTGGCCTGGACCTCGGGTGACCAAGGTTGCCATTCGATTCCGCCGGCGTGCGGCTTAGTGGTTTCAATCGCGGCCGGCTTGGTCGCGGCGGCTTCCAGTTTGACGTTGATGTCGACGAAGCCGCCATCTTCCGCGCGCGTCGTGAAGTTAAGCGGGCCAGAGTTGAGGGTCTCCGTGGCGTCCCTTAGTTCGATGGTCATTTTCCCGCCGGATCTTTTCTGCATCACGGTCGCATTGGGGGTGACGAAGTTACGTTCCGGGAACCAGATTTCGTTCAGTTTGCGGTCGCTGGGCAGTACGATGGTCAGCGTCTTGCCGTCACTCGTGCCTGTGGTCGGAATGACTGGCCGAAAATTCGGGTAAAGCTTCCGGTCATATTTATAGGCCGCGTTCCCTGGGCCGACCTTCAGCGTGAGCTCGACCTGCTTGTCATACGGCCAGCAGCCTTTGTCGTCGCATTCCAGCCACTCGGCCTTGCCCTTGAGGACGACCGTTCCCGTCTTGCCTGCGGGGATAGCGACTTCAATCAGGACGAGCGTCTCATCTTCGTACACGAAGTTCATGATGCCGGCTTGGTCGAGCAGCTTGGGGCCAGGCCAGATGAAACCACCGATGGTTGTGCCGGATTTCTCGGCCCACTCGATGGTTGGCGAAGCACCGGCGTCTCCGGGATTCTTCCAGTAGACATGGAAATGCGGGTCGCAACGGAAGCGGAGGGCGATGAGGGCTTTTTCGCCGGCCCGGACGTCGGGGGTGAGGTTGACTAGGTCCACCTTCGTGCGGACAGCGGCCGAGAGGTCGCCCAGCAGGGTAAACAGCGAGAGCAGACTAAGGGCGAGGAGTCTCATAGGCTTACCTTGGGCTTTAAGCCGGCAGGAAGCAAGGCGACGTAGGGCCTCAGGGGACCAGATGGCAGGGGAGCAGGGCCGCGTCGCTCATCCCGTGGATGATCTTCTTATCGGCTGGGCAGAAGGTCGAAAGGATGCCGGAAAGTTCAACCGTATCACCAGCAACGAAGAAGTAGGGGCAGAGCCGGACGCGGCCGTCGGCGGGGACCACCGACCCGTCGTCGGCGAAGACCGGGTGGGTCAAGCGCGAGGGCTTGTGGTATTCCTGCATCACGTGGAAGGTTTCGTTGTCGGGGTTGAGCGCGTTCTCGATAGCCTCGAGCCATTCTTCACGGGAGACGTCGCTACCGAGCGTCACCGAGCGGGCGCCCCAGGCGGTCTCGTGGAAGCCGCTGGCCTTGATGATGAGGTTACGTTCACGTTGCGAGGCCTCGGCGAGCTCGGTCCACTCGCGGATCGGGCGGCCGGCGAAGCCAGGCGCATGCAGGACAGCCGTCGGCGGCAACTCGGTCTTCTCCATGATCCACGTCTGCGGGACGATGCGGAAGAGGGCCTCGTGGTGGTCCTCCGGCAGGTTTTCCTTCCAGAACTCGGCGAGCTGCGGATGGTGGAGCAGGGCGAGGCCGAGCTTCTCTTCCTGGAACGCCTTCATTGGCGGCGTGAGCATCAGCGTGCCGGCCTCGACTGCGTTGAAGATGCCGTCGGCGCCCTTCACGTTGGCGAGGTCGAAGAGTTCGAAGAAGCGGTAGAGGATGTCGACGCGACGCGGGGCGCCGTCGACGGGAATGTAGGAGCCGTCGCCCATCTGCATGATCTGCGCGGGTTCGACGATGTGGACATCGTGGCCGAGGGTACGGAGCTTTTCGCCGAGCCACTCGAATTCTGGCCGATAGGTCGCGGCCTCTTCGCTGACGACGATGGCGACCAGCGGGAACTTCTCCTTCGGCGTGAGGCGTGCCAACGAGGCCATGAAACGGTCGGGCATTGCGGAGGAGCCGATTACGCGGGGGAAGTCCTCGGCGTAGACCTCATTGAGGTAGGCCGTGAGGCCAACACCGCCAGGGACGCTATCGAGTTCGGTCATCGTGAAGCCGCCTTCAGTGATGAGAAGGTCTGGGCGCAGGACGACCGGACACTGGCCTTTCACGGCCCGATGTCGGCCATGTTCGATGAGGCCGGCGGGCTTATAGCGATCGAGGTACTCGGCGACCCACGGGGCGTAGAGCTCTCGATTGCGGAGGATCTTTTTGTTTGTAAACGAACGGACGTAGAGTCGTTCGAGCGCGCGGTGGTAGCTCAGGCAGGCGGCACCGATACGCTTGAGATCTCGAAGCTGCGCCTCGGTGATGGGCCATGGCTCCGGTGAAAGCTTCCAGATCTTCTCCGCGAAGAGCGGGGTATCGAGGAGCTTCTGGCGGAGAGTGTCCCGGGTCGGCATGACGGCGGAGGACTTAGTCCTCGATCTTGATGTCCTTATTGCGCGTGCGCGGACCGCCGGCGCGGAGCCAGCCGTTGATGAACGCGTCGATGTCGCCGTCCATGACCGCCTGGATATTGCCCGTCTCGACGCCGGTGCGGAGGTCCTTCACCATCTGGTAGGGCTGGAAGACGTAGGAACGAATCTGGTTACCCCAGCCGATGTCGCCCTTCTCGCCGTAATATTTCTCCATCTCGGCGCGCTTGTCGTCGATGGTTTTTTCGTAGATACGTGCGCGCAGGATCTTCATCGCGAGGGCGCGGTTCTTGACCTGGGAGCGTTCGCGCTGACAGGCCACGACGATGCCCGTCGGAATGTGCGTGAGGCGGACCGCGGATTCGGTCTTATTGACGTGCTGTCCGCCCTTACCGCTGGAACGGTAGACATCGACGCGCAGGTCGGCTTCGTTGACCTCGACGTCGATGTCGTCATCGATTTCGGCGACGACGTCGACCGAGGCGAAGGACGTGTGGCGACGGGCGTTGGCGTCGAAAGGGGAGATACGCACGAGGCGATGGACGCCGCGTTCGGCCTTGACGTAGCCGTAGGCGTTGGGGCCTTCGAGTCGGAACGTGGCCTGGCTGATGCCAGCGCCTTCACCTTCGGCGATGTCTTCGACTTCGATCTTGAAGCCACGACGTTCGGCCCAGCGGGTATACATGCGGTAGAGCAGGTCGGCCCAATCGTTAGACTCCGTGCCGCCGGCACCGGCCTTGACGGTGACGATGGCGTTGGAGCGGTCGTGCAGGCCGGAAAGGAACGAGGCAATTTCGAGCTCCGAGACGGCAGCGAGCAGATCGGTGCCAAGCTTGCGGAGTTCCTCGACTTCGGCGTCGGCGGTACCGTCAGGGGATTCGGTGATGAGCTCGGCAAGGGTCTTGGCGTCTTCGATCTGGCGCCG
>CALQQQ010000018.1 GCA_943332745.1 Opitutus sp. GAS368
CCGGCACCGTTGGCCTTAGCTTCGCTTGCGTCGAAGCCGCTTTCCATGCTGACGAAGCGGAGTTCGTCGAGCAGGCGCTGGACGGACCAGATGTTGGCTGGCCAGTCGAACGGCTCGGCCAAGCGCCAGATGGAGCCGCGCTTCTCGAGGACGATTCGCTCCGGTCCTTCAGCTAAGGTCACCTTCGCTGGCGCAGAAGGGAAGAGCTGGGTCTGGCTTACGGCGGCGGGCCGATGGGCGGACGTGGCCCTCCATAGGAGCCCGAAGGCAATCAGGTTGGCGACCAACAGAATGACGGTGGTGCGGGAAATCCGCATGTGCACCTCAACTTCTGCGGCGCCACACGGAAACCGCAAGCCCGACTGCGAGGACGCCCAGAGGAATCAGGCAGAATCGGAGGGCCAAGGCCCAGAAGTCAGCCGCCGTTGCATTGAGCTGATATTCGCCTTCGGTGCGGGCGGGTAATGAGACGGCCCGGTCGCGATCTGTCAGCCAGGCGGCGCATTGCGTGATGAACGCGCGGTTACCGCCCCGGGTCAGGCGGAGATTGGCGGCGACTTCGGAGGTCCCGACGACGACGAGGCGTCCGCCGGCACCGCCGACGCCCTTGCGGATGCCCGTGGCCCGTTCGGCGGCCGACGCCAGGCACACTGGGCCAGCCTGGTCGCGGTCGACGTCAAACCTCACCGGTCGGCGTACCAGATCCGTCTCTCCCCAGGCCGCGTCGGACGAGAAGACGAGCTGCCACACCCCCAGCGTGCTATCCGGTGCGCTGCCTTCGTCAAAACGGACTGGACGGATGCGTGAAGCGATGAGCGGCAGATTTTGCTCCTTAAGGACCTTTGTGAGTGGGTGCTCCTTTTCCTCGAGGCGGAGTAACGCGATATCGCCGTCGGTGGTACGCCTCCCTGGGTCGGGCTCCTGGAGCTCGGCGTCTGGGGTGAAGATGGCCCATTCCGCCAAAGTGGGTTCCAGGCCGTGATCCCGCCCGGGGTCAAGCAGGGCCAGGACGCGCCCGTTCCGTTCGGAGAGGAAACTCCGGAGGCGTGCGTTCTCCGAGGCGGAGAAAGGCGTCAGCGGTCCGGCGATCAGGATGATGGCAGCGTCACGGGGCACCTCGGATACCGTGGCGAGGTCGAGCTGCCGGACTTCAAAGTTGCGGTTGCGCAGTTGGCGGGAGAGCAGTGACATGCCGCGGGCGGGGGATGCATCCTCAATCCCGAGTTCGCCGTGTCCCTTGGTGACGTAGCAGACGGCAGGCTTATCTTCCGTTACCTCAATGAGCGCTGACGTAAGGACTTCTTCGCCGCGGAAGCCGCCTTCCTTGGTCACGAGTTCACGGTAGGTGACGTACTTGGCGCGCGGACCACAGGTGAGGATGAGGGCGATGGAAGCGTCAGGCGGTCCATGCCGGCCAGCGATTTCCGAGATGAGTGGGGCGTTACGACCGCCGCCCGCGAGTTCGACGGCAAACCACGCCGGTCCACTGCGCCCTGATTCCACGACATAGGAGTCGAGTAGTTTTAGTAGGCGGGAGCGGATGATCTGCGCGGGCTCGCTGGTGTCGCCAGTGAGGAGCACCGCCTTCACCCAGCCTTGATTGCGGCCGACACCGACCGGGCTGCGGCGACCGGCGGCGCGGACCGTTTCGGCGGATTCCGGCGCTAGCGAATGCCGGCGGTCTGCTGTCATGTCGTGGCGGAGACGGAACTCTGGGAGTGAAGCCAGGGTGTTGACGACCACGGCGAGCGCGATGGCCAGTAAGGCCTGTGTCAGTCGGTTTAGCCGGCGGATGGGGCGCACGGCGCCGAAGTCATCGCGAATCGGGGCCATGCTATTCCTGACCCTCCACGGAAAGGATGGCCAACCCGAGGCACAGCAGCGTGCCGGTGCCGTAAAGTACGATCGGTCGCGAGTCGAGGATGCCGGCGGCGAAATCCTGCAGGTGGCCAAAGGTGCGCAGGTGTGCGGCGGGCTCTCGCAGCCAACCTAACCACTCCCAGCTTTCGATGGGCAGTGATTCCATGGCGCCGCCTGCGGCCGTCATTGCTAGGAGGCAGATGAACGCGAGCAGGGCCGCGAGCGCCGATGAGCGCGTGACGCAGCTGCACAGGATGCCGATAGCGACATGCAGCAGGCCGCTCATGGCGATGAAGCAAAGCCCGCCCCAGAGAATTGACGGATCGCCGAGCCGCGTGTCACCCGGCGTGCCCAGCCTTTGCGACGTTAGGAAGGGGAAGAACGTGAACAGCAGCCAGAACGCCACCCACACAATCCAGGTTGAGAGAAACTTCGCCCACACGACGGCGGCGGGGCTAGCGGGAGTGGTGAGCAATGCCGAGAGCGTGCCGGACCGGCGTTCTTCGGCGAACGTCCGCATCGTCAGCAGCGGCAGGACACAGAGTAGCGGTAGCCAAAAGAACCAGAGCGTGGCCTCGACGGGCGTGCGCTCGCTCGGCGCCCGACTGCCTTCGATGAGTGCGAAGAAATGAATGCCACCCATCAGCGCGAGGAAAAGCCCAGCCGCGGCCCACGTATTCCAGGAGAGCACGGCGGACCGAAGTTCGTGCGCCAGCAGTGTCCGGAAGTGCCGCATCAGGAACGGCGGGCCTCTCCGGGGGTGCGGCGGGTGGCGGCGAGGAAGATATCCTCGAGTCCGAAGCGGTCTTCGGCGATCTCGCGCAGGGTGATGCCGGCCGCGATGAGCGCGCCGGCGAGGCTCTCGCGAGCGGGCGAGCCAGCCGGGAGACTGATGCGGAAGGTGTTCCAGCCCTCGGCGGAGGTGAGGGCTGCCACCGTCGCGGCCGGTTCGGTCGCGCGGCATGCGGCCAGCAACGCGGCGGCGTCTGCTCGGGTCACGATGGTGAAGCTGACTTCCGGGAGGAGTTCTCGGCGTAGGTCTTCGGTGCGGCCTTGGGCGACGAGGCGACCGCGGTTGATGATGACGACCTTGTCGCAGACCTGTTCGACCTCATGGAGGATGTGGCTCGAGATGAGTACGGCCATCTTGCCGCGCAGCGAGCGGATGAGGTCGCGGATGCCAAGGATTTGGTGCGGGTCCAGGCCGATGGTCGGTTCGTCGAGGATGACGACGCGCGGTTCGGCGAGTAGGGCGTCCGCGATACCGACGCGCTGACGAAAGCCTTTTGAGAGCTGGCCGATCAGCCGGCCGGAGGCGCGGCGGGTAAGGTCGCAGTCATCCATCACACGGCGCACGCGTTCGTCGACGCGGCCTGGGTCGACGTCCTTGAGGCGTGCCCGCAAGGTCAGGTATTCCTCGACGCGCAGGTCTTCGGGTAACGGGTTATTCTCCGGCATGTAGGCCAGGTGGCGCTTGGCTCCGACGGGGTCGAGCGCCACGGAGACGCCCCAGATCGCGGCGCGGCCAGAGGTGCCCGACATGGTGCCCGAGAGGATGCGCATGGTGGTCGACTTGCCGGCTCCGTTCGGCCCGAGGAAGCCGACGATCTCGCCAGGCGCTACGGAGAAGCTGAGGTCTTCGACCGCGGTCAGGGAGCCATAGCGCTTGGTCAGCTTTTCGGCCACGACGGCGGCTTCCGGGAGGGGCGCTGCTTCGTTCATGTGTCGGGCTCCGGGAGGATGGGTTACGACTCGTCGGCACCATGCGAACGGGTCAACAGAGGACACGCTGAACGACCATTATTGGCAAGGAGAATAGAGGTCTACGCGTCCGGCTGCGGTACGAAAAAGCCCCGGTTGTGACCGGGGCTTTTTCGTTTCGTTTGTCGACGGATTACTTGGCGGCTGGGGCAGGCGGAGCGACGAGCGAAGGTTCGGACTGCACGAGCGCGTCCTTGTCGGACTTCCAGACGTGGGCGGCGCGGAGCTTCTTGTCCATCGCGTTGAGCCACTTGGTCGCTTCGGCGGCATCGCCCTTGGCGACGGCGATGTTGGCGAGGGTCAGCATGGCGAAGCCGCGCAGCGTTTCCGGGGCGGTCACATCATCGGCTACCGCGGCGATTCCCTTGGTGGCGCCGGCTTCACCGACTTCCTGTCGGCAGAGAGCGGCATAAAGGCGAGCGCGGGTGCCGAGCGCGGCGATGGCCGGCGCCTTGCTGGCGAGACCGGCGAGGCGGGAGGCTTCATCGTACGCCTTGGCGGCGTCGGCGAACTTACCGGCTTTCTTGAGGTCGTCGGCCACATCGGCGATGGCCACCGCGGCGAGGGCCTCGCCGGGATGGCGCGCGGCGAAGGAGCGGCGCGCGGCTTCGTCCTGGCAGGCGGTGAATTCTTCGCCGATGGCTTCGCGCTGGCTTTCGTTCCAGAAGAAGTAGGCGAGGAAGGCAAGGATACCCACGACGACCCCGACGGTGCCCTTGACGATGGTATCCTTGTTGCGCTCCCAGAAGAGCCAGAGGCGGTCCTCGGTGTCCGCATTCACGAAATCCTCATCGACGACGACGAGATTGCGGTCGTCGCCGGCCGGGGGCTGCTTGCTGGAACGGTCTTCAGGCATGGGGGGTCAACCCTTGGGAAAGGACCGATTGTGTCAACCCCCGCTACGGGCTTGTCCCCGCCCTCAGGTGGGTAAGTATGGGTGGACTCATGAGCGCATCAGCCGCCGTCCTTTCGCTTCTTCAAGCCGCCCATGCCAAGGGGCAGATTTCCGTCTCCAGCCTGGCCAATGCTGGGGATTGGCTTCGCTCGGGGGCCTTGCCCTCCGAGGCTATCGCCTCCCTGCGGGATCTTTGCGACCGGGGGGCCTGGGCGGAACTCGAAGACCGCTACTATAAAGGCATCGCCTTCGGAACGGGTGGTATGCGTGGCCGCACCGTTGGCCGGGTCTCCGCGGCGAACGAGCTCGACCCGCAGGGTCTACCCATCCGCGCCGCCATCGGTTCCGCCTGCCTCAACGATATCAACGTGCTGCGCGCGGTCATTGGCCTATGGAAGCACGTCTCGGCGACCCAGCCCGGAGCCCGCCTCGTCGTGGCGCATGACGTCCGCCATTTCTCCCGTCACTTCGCCGAACTCATCGCCGGCGCCTGGAGCGAGCTCGGTGGCGAAGCCTATCTCTTCGTCGGCGCCCGCTCGACCCCGCAGCTGAGTTTCACGGTCCGTCATCTCGGCGCCCATGCCGGCGTGGTCATCACCGCGAGCCACAATCCTTCGCACGATAACGGCTTCAAGTGTTGCCTCGGCGACGGCGGTCAGGTGCTGCCTCCGCACGACGCTGCGATCGTGGCTGAAGTCGGTAAGCTCGGCCCGGCCGACGTCGCTCCCTATCTTGAGAAGGACTTGGCCCGCGTGCTGACGGTACCGGCCTCCGCTGAGGACGCTTATCTCGCGCGCCTCGCCGGGGTCGTCCTCGACCCTGAGATCATCTCGCGCCATACGCCTAAGGTCGTTTTCACGAACGTGCATGGCACGGGCGACGTCATGGTGGTGCCCGCCCTCCGTCGGATCGGTATCGACCCGCACGTGGTCGAAGAACAGCGCGAGCACGATGGCCGTTTCCCGACCGTCGCCTCCCCGAATCCCGAGAATGCCAGCACCTTTGCCCTCGCACTGAAGCTCGCCGACGAGATTGGCGCCGACCTTATTCTCGCGACCGACCCCGATTCCGACCGCGTCGGCGTGGCCTGCCCGCTGCCCGCGGGCGGCCATCGTCTCCTGAACGGAAACGAAGTCGCCGCTCTGCTGACCGAGTTCCGCCTCTCCTCCCTGAAGGCCGCCGGCATCCTGCCTGAAGCCGGTTCGCCGAACGCCGCCGTGGTAAAATCCCTCGTCACGACGCCGCTCGTTGCCGCGATCTGCGCCCGCCATGGCGTTCGCTGCGTGGAGACGTTGGTCGGCTTCAAATGGATTGCGCGCAAACTCGAAAACTGGAGCCGCCGCCTCGTCGAGGGTGCCGGCCCGGAGGCCGCCGCGTTACCCCTCCGCCGCCGCGCCCCGCTCGCACTTCGTTACTCCACGCTCTTTCTTCTGGGCGCCGAAGAGAGCTATGGTTACCTCGCCGATGACGCTGTCCGCGACAAGGACGCCAACGCGACGGTGGTGATGCTTTGTGAGTTCGCCGCGCACCTCCGTTCGCGCGGCCGCACGCTCCTCGACGCACTCGACGTGCTGCACCTCAGCTACGGAGCCCATCACGAAGACCTCCTGAACCTATCTTTCGAAGGCGCGGAGGGCGCCGCGTGTATCCGCCGCATCGTCGCCTCCTGGCGAGCGACCCCGCCGGCCGTCATCGATGGCTCTAAGGTCGTCCGCGTGACCGACTATGAGCGTGATAAGGTCCTCGACGCCGAAGGCGAACGCGTGCCGCCAGAGGAGTTCATCCTCGCCGAGCTGGCCGACGGCCGCCGAATTGCGGTCCGCGCTTCTGGCACCGAGCCAAAGGCGAAGTTCTATTCGTTCACGAAGGCTGAGGTCACCGATGCCGACGACCTGACCGCCGCCCGGGAGCGAGCCCGCAAGTCCGCCCTCGCACTCCGCGCCTGGCTCGAGACCGACGCCAAACGCCGCGCTAAATAATTCCATGAAGACCCTACCCCTATTATCCCTACTTCTCCTCGTTGGGTGCGCCGGCCCGGCCGGCGACCGTTCTTTCGTGATGGAAAAGACCCCGGCCGCGGCAGCTCTCTCCGGTCAGGCGGCAGCCGCTGGCTCCCTTGAGGACCGCGTCCGCGCGGCTAACGAGAAGAACGACCAGCGTCTCCTCAAGGGTGATTGGCGCGCGGCGAAGCCCGCGGTGGGTCCGCAGCAGTAAGCTTATTTCTGCGCGCCACCCGCAAGCAGGGCGCGGACCGCGGCTTCTTCCGGCACGGAATCCGCTGTGCAGGCCGCGCCGATGCCGTCCTGCAGGACGAAGCGTAATTTGCCGCCGCGGACCTTCTTATCGCGACGCATCGCGGCGAGCATAGGCTCGAGCGGGAGCGGCGTGCGCAGTGCGGTGGGCAGGGCGTGCAGCTTGAGCGTCGCCTCGACCTGTTCGGCCTGTGCGGCGGTGCAATGCTTGAGCTCGGCGGAAAGGCGCGCGGCCATCACGAGGCCGATCGCGACGGCTTCGCCGTGTAGGTAGGTGCCGTAGCCGGCGGTGGCCTCGATGGCGTGACCAAAGGTATGGCCGAGGTTGAGGAGCGCACGTCCGCCTTGGGCGCTGGTCTCGCGTTCGTCGCCGGCGACGACGCCGGCCTTAATCTCGACGCAGCGGCGGATGACGCGCGGCAGCAGCGGATGATTCCAGGCGAGCGGTGAGTTCTGCTCCAGGAGCCCAAAGAGGTCGGCGTCGGCGATGATGCCGTGCTTAATGACTTCGGCCATGCCCGCGGCGAACTCGCGCGGGGGCAGGGTGGCCAACAGGTCGGTGTCGGCGAAGACGGCCGTGGGCTGATGGAAGTTGCCGACGAGGTTCTTGCCCGCGGAGAGATTGATGCCGGTCTTGCCGCCGACGGAACTGTCGACCATCGCGAGTAGGGTCGTCGGAATCTGGTAGAAATCGACTCCCCGCTGGTAGGAGGCGGCTGCGAAGCCGGCGAGGTCGCCGACAACGCCGCCACCGAGCGCGAAGACGGCACCATCACGGGCTACGCCGTTGGCAGCGAGGAAATCCCAGACGCGGGCGAGTTCGGCGGCCGACTTGGCGGTCTCGCCGTCCGTCGCCGTCGCGAGCACGGGCATGAGGCGAGCGAGCTGCGCAGTGAAACCAGATTGGGCGGCCGCGACGCCGGGCGAGGTGAGCGCGACGCACTTCTGGCCGGCGGCCACGCGGCGTTCGGCCACAGCCAAGGCTTCCTTGCACATCCCGGCCCCGATGCGGACGGGGTAGGAGCGCTGGCCTAGTTCGACAGTAACGGTCTCGGCCGACATAGGTTCACGCTGAGGTGAGGCGCCCTCGCTGGCAAGACAACCTCACTCCGCCAGGCCGACGATCGACCGGGCATAGGCCCGCGCATCGAACGGCTGGAGGTCGGCCGGTTGCTCGCCGACGCCGATGTAGCGGACCGGGACGCCAAGTTCGCGGACCACCGCGACGAGCGCGCCGCCGCGGGCGGTGCCGTCGAGTTTGGTGACGATCAGGCCGGTGAGGCCGACCGCCTCATGGAAGATGCGGGCCTGCTCAATCGAGTTCGCGCCGAGCGAACCGTCGAGGACGAGCCACTTCTCGTGCGGTGCGCCAGGGTGGGCCTTGGCCGTCACGCGGACGACCTTACGTAGTTCTTCCAGAAGATGGGCCTTGGTGTGAAGACGGCCCGCGGTGTCGAGGACGACGACGTCCACGCCGCGCGCGACGCCGGCCTTGGCCGCATCGAAGGCCACGGCGGCAGGATCGGCTCCGGCGGCTCCGCCGACGACTTCGACTCCCAGCCGATCGGCCCAGGCGGAAAGTTGTTCGCCGGCCGCGGCACGGAAAGTGTCGCACGCACCGAGCAGGCAGGTCTTGCCTTCCTCGCGCCAGCGCCAGGCAAGCTTAGCGGCGGTGGTGGTCTTCCCGGCACCGTTGACGCCGAGGAGCATGATGACATGCGGCTTCGAAAGGGCGGGTGCGGCGACAGTGTCGCCACCAAGCGCGCGGACGATACTCTCAGCCGCGGCCTCGGCCGGCGAGGTCTTGCGTAGGGCAGCTTCTGATTTCCAGGCGGAGCGGGCGGCTTCGACGACCTCGTCGGCGGTGGCCGGACCGAAGTCGGCGGCGATGAGTCGTTCGCGGAGTTGCTCGGCCGACTCGGCGTCCATCGGCCGAGCCAGCAGGTTGGCCATGGCCTCGGCCGTGCGGCTGAGGCCGGACTTCAGTCGTTCGAAGAAGCCCGCCATGGTTCAACCACCCTCGGCTTTGCGCGGGTCGCGGCCCAGTTCTTCCTTATAGCTGTCCAAGATGCCGTTCACGAATCGCTTCGATTCCTCGGTCGAGAACTCCTTGGCGATGTCGACGGCCTCATTGATGCTGACGACCGGCGGGATGTCCGTGCGACGCATGAGCTCGAAGATGGCGATGCGCAGGATGGCGAGATCGACACGCGCGATGCGGCCAAAGGCCCAGTTCTTGGCGTACTTACCGATGACTTCATCGATGAGTGCGAGGTCGCGGATCACGCCCTGAATCAGCTCTTCGGCGAAGGCGTAATATTCACGGGGTTGCGGACGTTCGGAGAAGAAGTCGAAGAGCCCCGTTACCATGTCGGCGTGGCGCTGGACTTCCCAGGAGCAGAGGAACTGCATGGCGGCCACGCGGCTGTCATGGCGGCGATTGCGCTTCGCGGGGGGCGCGGCCGGGTCCGGTGCGACTGGCTCGTCGGGAGCGACGATGGCAATTTCGATCCCAGCTGGGATGTTGTGGCGGCGGAAAGCGTCGACGGTCTTCGGGCTGGAGCCAATGATCTCGATTAGGCGCCGATGGCTGCGGATTTCCTCGCGGAGCGCGGTGCGTGGCTCTTCGACCTGCGAAGGCAGTGGGAAAGGGCCCGAGATGCGGGCGCCGGTGCCGACGATGCTGGCGATAATGTCGGCTGCGGTCTGGTCCGCCATGCGGTAGTCGACGCCTTTAATCCGGATACGGATCTTGGCGCGCGCGGAGGCGGTAGTAGGCGAGTCGTTTTCCATCGTTCAGTTCTGGGCGAAAGGTTCCTGGCCGCCGCGCTTACGTTCCTCTTCCTCGACCTGATCGAGGCGTTCGCCGAGCGTGATTCGGTGGCGAGCCATGGTGAGGGCGGCGTGTGCGAATTCGGTGCCGCGGTCGAGCGAGCCCTGGCAGCGCGCGACAGCCTGTTCGCGATTGTTGGTGACGATGATGCCGTTGATTACCGGGACCTCGGCGCGTATAGCCGCATCCTGGAGTGCGTGGGCCGTCGAGTTCGCGATGATCTCGTGGTGCGGAGTGTCACCGGCGATGACGACGCCCAGGGCGATGATGCAGTCATAATCGCCCGTCATGGCCGACATGTAGGCCGCGAAGGGAATCTCACCGGAGCCCGGGACGGCGACCTCAACGATGGCGGCAGCGGGGACGCCCGCGGCCCGAAGGCCTTTGATGGCGTTCTTCTTTAGGGCCTGGACGAGTTCCGCGTTGTAGCCTGCCGACACGATGGCGAAGCGAAGTTCGGCGCCGTCGATGGCGTCAGGAGTGGGCTTGTCTAGGCTCATGGCAGAAGAACAGATGGCCGATGGAGTCGGTTCCGAACCCCTCTGCAAGCGGAAACGGCCAAAAACTGTTTAGAACGGAACCTGCTCGACGATCTCAAGTCCGTAACCGCCGAGTCCCACGACCTTGCGCGGGTTATTCGTGATGAGCTGGATGCGCCGGAGTCCGAGGTGCGAAAGGATCTGGGCACCGATACCGTAGTCACGCGCGTCCATCGCGCCGAGGCGGATGCCGGATTGGTCGGCCTGCACGCCGCCAAAGGGCTGGGTGACGTGGACAATCACGCCGCGGCCAGCCTTGGCGACGGCTTCGAAACTGGCGGCGAGCGAGGTGCCCGCGCCGAAAGCGCTCCCGCGGAAAAGGTCACCGAGCATGTTTTCGCGCTGCACGCGGACGAGCGTCGGCGATTCGTCTGGCTGACCGAGGGTGAAGACGAGGTGCTGGCGTCCATCAGGGAGGGAGCGGTAGACGCTCAGCTTGAATTCGCCCCACGCGGACTGGAAGGGGCTTTCGGCGACGAGTTCGACGAGGCGTTCGCGGCGGTGGCGGAACTCGATGAGCTGCGCGATGGAGATCATGTGCAGCCCGAACTTCTTCTTGAGTTCAACGAGCTCAGGCAGGCGCGCCATCGATCCATCTTCGTTCAGGATTTCGCAGATGACTCCGCTGGGGTGCAGGCCGGCGAGGGAGGCGAGGTCGACCGCCGCTTCGGTGTGGCCGGCGCGTTGGAGCACGCCGCCGGGTCGGGCGAGGAGTGGGAAGATGTGGCCAGGCTGCACGAGCGCTTCGGGCTTGGCTTGAGGGTCGGCGAGGATCGCGATGGTCTTGGCGCGGTCGTAGGCGGAGATGCCGGTGGAGATTCCCTCGGCGGCGTCAACGGCCACGGCGAAGGCGGTGCGCTGCGATTCACGATTCTCCGGCACCATCTGGGAGATGCCTAGACGGCGGAGCTGATGCTCGACCGTGGGGACGCAGATGAGCCCGCGCGCGTGGCGGATCATCATGTTGACCGTCTCGGGGGTTGCCTTCGAAGCCGCCATCACGAGATCGCCCTCGTTTTCGCGGTTCTCGTCATCGGTCACGATGACGA
>CALQQQ010000019.1 GCA_943332745.1 Opitutus sp. GAS368
ACATGCTCGACGCGCGCATCTTCCTCGACGACCACCTCGCCGCGCCTGGCTGCATGACCGGTTGGGCCTGCGGTATCAGCGACGACCAGCTGGCCTTCGGCACGCGCATGGCCCGTGAGATGGCCCGACTCGACGTCGGTCAGTCGGTCGTGACGGCCAAGGGCACCGTCATCGCGGTCGAAGCCTTCGAAGGCACCGACAACATGCTCCGCCGCTGCGCGCAGACGGGCGGCAAGGAGATGCTGCTCATTAAGACCTCGAAACACGCCCAGGACTGGCGCTTCGACGTACCGTGCTTCGGACTCAAGACGCTCGAGAGCATGGCCGAAGGCGGCGTGACGAAAGCCGCACTCGAAGCCGATGCGGTTATCCTCATCGACAAGCCGGCCGTAATCGCGCGCGCCAAGCAGCTGGGCATCGACCTCTTCGGCTTCGGCCCCGCCTGAACTTCAGCCTTCGAAGAAATTCCAGGCGGTCGCACTTTCTGCGAGGAACCAGGCGGCCAGTAAAGCCAGCACGAGCAGAATCCATTTACGATGACGGGACCAGATTTCTGGCGTCTCAGCCGAATGGTCCAAGCCCCGGCGGGTACTTAGGAGCAACTTCAGGCGCGCATGCCAGGCCAGCTTGGTCTCGCCTGAAAGATCCTTATGGGCATACGCATTAACCCGGTAATCGGGCTTGCGGAACAGATTGGCGAGGTGGCGCAGCACACCCCTTACTTACACCCTTTACCCACGCTTTACAAGCGGAGCGTCTCTAGGTAAGTCCAAAGGCGTGAAGTCCACCACCCGGTCCCTCCGCGCCCTCAAAGGCGTCCGGCCCATCGTCTGCCTGACCGCCTACGACGTGAGCACGGCCCGCATTGTGGATGCCGGCGGCGCCGACCTTATCCTTGTGGGAGATTCCTTGGGCAACGCCGTCCTCGGACTCCCCGATACCGTCGGCGTGACCTTGGACATGATGATCCACCACTCCGCCGCCGTCGCCCGGGCGAACACCGAAGCCCTCGTGGTCGGCGACCTGCCCTTCGGCCTCGCCCACGACAGCTTCCCAAAGCTTCTCAGCTACTGCCGGCGGTTCCTCCAGGAAGGCGGCGTGAAGGCCGTGAAGATTGAAGGGGGCGCCACGCTCGCGCCGGCCATCGCCCGTCTTGTCGATGCGGGTATCCCCGTCATGGGACATGTCGGCATGCTTCCCCAGCGCGTCCACGCCGCCGGCTATCGTCGCCGCGGCCTAACGCTTGAAGACCAAAAGAAAATCCTGATCGACGCCCAAGCCGTCGCCGCCGCCGGGGCCTTCGCGATTGTGGTAGAATGCGTTGACGAGAAATTCATGCCGAAGATCACGGAAGCGGTCGACGTACCCACCATCGGCATCGGCTCTGGGCGGGGCTGCGACGGGCAGATCCTCGTCATCCACGACCTGCTCGGACTCACCCCCGAACCGCCACCCTTCGCACGACCAGAAGCTAACCTGCACCGTGACGCGGTCGCGGCCGTCCGCCGCTGGGCCGCCAAGGTGCGCACCAAGAAATCCAAATGAACTGCGTCATCTTCGGAGCCGGCGGTTGGGGTACGGCCATGGCCATCCACCTCGCCCGCCAAGGCCAGACGGTCACGCTCGTTCCACGTCGTGCCGAACAGGCGCTTGCGCTCGCGACCACCCGCGAAAACAAAGATTACCTTCCCGGCCATCGTCTCGATGACTCCATCCAGATCGGACTCGAACCGCTGCCGGCGCTCATGGATGTGGATCTAGTCTTCCTCGCCTGCCCCTCCAAGGGGCTGCCCGAATTACTTAAATCCATCGGTCCAGCGGTCCGCGGTTCATCCGCGAAGATGGCAATCTCCCTCTGCAAGGGCCTCGACCTCACCACGTTGCGCCGCCCTTCGGAACTCATGGCCGAAGCCTTCGGCTCAATCCCCGTCGGCACGCTCAGCGGCCCAAGTAACGCCGGCGAAGTCGCCCGCGGCCTACCGACCGCCCTCGTCCTCGCGGCCGTCGCCGACGCCGACTTACTCAAAGAAGCCCAAGCCGCCGTCAGCGGCCCGACGCTCCGGGCCTACACTTCGACCGACCTCATCGGCGTGGAAATCGGCGGCACGCTCAAGAATGTCTACGCACTGGGAGCCGGCCTCTGCGACGGACTCGGTCTCGGTTCCAACGCCAAGGCCGCTATGCTCACGCGCTCGCTGCAAGAAATGGCCCGCCTGGGCGAAGCCTTAGGCGCGCGACCCGAAACCTTGCTCGGGCTCGGCGGGGTCGGAGATCTGATGGCCACCGCGCACGGCTCCTGGAGTCGCAACCGCGCCCTTGGCGAACAGCTCGCGCAAGACCCCCAAGGCACGCTCGCCGCGCTGGCCTCCCGCAAGGAAGCCGTCGAAGGTCATCGCGCCGCTGAAGCGCTCTCCCAATTAGCGATCAGCCGCGGCCTCGATGCACCCATCCTCTTCTGCTTGCATGCAATCCTCTACAAAGGACTCGACCCTCGCGCCGGTGTGGTCGCACTGATGACCCGCGACCTCCGAGCGGAGGCATGAGCAACCCGGACGTCGCTTCACGTCCGTCGCCCATCGCCGGCCTCGGGCTTTTCGCCACCCGCACGTTCGCCGCCCAAGAGCGTATCGCGCCTTACGCCGGACGAATGGTCACGCAGCCTCCGGACGAGTCATCCGCCGAAGGTAAAATCTTCGCCCTCGCGATCTCACCTGGGATATGGATTGACGGTTCCGCCGAGGACAATCCCGCCCGCCACGCGAACCACGCCTGCCACCCCAATGCCGAACTGGTCTGGGATGAGGCCAGTTCGACCGCCTGGCTCACCGCCATGAAGCCCATCGAGGTCGACGAAGAAATCACCTTCGACTATGGGTTTTCACTCGCTGATTGCCTCTTACACCCCTGCGCCTGCGGGGCCCCGGATTGCGTCGGAAGGATTATCGCCACCCCCCTTCGGCCCGCCCTTCGTCGACACCTGCGTTTTTCACGTCCAAGGGATTGACCACCCGCGTCGTGACAGTCAGTTTTTGCAGGTCAAACAGCCTATTTATCCATGAAAAAAGTCCCTCTTACCGAGCTCGATCCCCGGCTCCAGAAACAAATCACTGCGGCCGACCAACAACTGAAGTCCAACCCGCAGTATTCCATTGAGGTCCTTACCGGCATCTTAGCCCGCAATCCGGGCTGCATCGAAGTCCGCCGCACCCTTCGCAAAGCCCAAAAAGCTCTCCTTGGCACCAAGAAAGGCCTTTTCGACGGTATCACCGGCGCCCTGACCTCCGGCAAGATTGCCAAGGCCGTGGAAGCCGATCCGACCGCCGCGATCGCCGCCGCCGAGGAGACCCTTGGCAAGAAGCCAACCGACGCCAACGCCAACAAGACCCTCGCCCTCGCTGGTATCGCGCTCGGTTTCCATGAACTAGCCGCCTTCGCCTACGAAGAACTCGCCACCAGCGAACCCGCCGAGGTGCAACATTTCGTCGACCTCGCCAACGTCTGGATCAGCGCCGGCGAGAACGACCAGGCCCTCAACGCCGCCGACAAGGGCCTCAAGCTCTTCCCCGGCAACGGTGACCTGCAGGAAGCCGTCCGCAAGGCCTCGGTCAATAAGACGATGAAGAAAGGCAACTGGGAGGACAAGGGCGACTTCCAATCCAAACTCAAGGACAAGGATGAAGCCCTGCGTATCGACCAAGCCTCACGTACCGTCACCGACGCGGCCACCGCCATCGCTCAGGCCGCCGAGTTCGCCCAGAAGATTCAAGCCTCACCGGACAACCTCGACCTCTACCGCGAGATCGTCCGCATGTTCGTCATCGCCGAAGATCTCGATAGCGCCATCGCGTGGCTCCAGCGCGGACGCCTCACGACGCTCGGCAAGGCCGACACTTCGCTCGAACGCCAGGAAAGCGACCTCGTCACCCGCCGCTACGAAAGCATCTCTAAACAGCTGCGCGAAATCATCACCGCCAACCCCGCCGATACGGCTAGCAAGGACGCCCTAGCCAAGAACGAATCGGTACTCGCTGACTTCCGCCTCACAACCTCCATCTCCTTGGTCGAACGCTACCCGAACGACTTCTCCTACCGCTACGAGCTCGGCACCCTGCTCTTGACCGCCAATCGCCTCGACGAGGCCGTGCAGCAGCTCCAGTACGCCCAGCGCAACCCTAAGTTCCGCCAGCCTGCCCTCCTCGCCATCGGCCGCGCCTTCACCCTCGGCGGCAAATATGACCTCGCCATCGAGCAGCTCACCGCAGCCAAGAGCGAAGTGCAGTTGATGAACGACCTGAAGAAGGAAATCATCTACGCCCTCGGCGATACTTTCGAGAAGATGGGCAAGGCCAAGGAAGCCGTCGACGAATACAAAATCATCTACATGGCCGACTCGGGCTACAGCGACGTCGCGAAGAAGATCAACGACTTCTACGAAAGCCAGAAGGGGCCTTCCGCCTAATCCGCCCACGACGTCAACCGACTGCGGACGGCCAACCCGCCCGCCTCCCCCTTCCTGCCCATGGCCCTCACTCCCTTTAAGAGCAATCTCATCGCCGACGTCGGCATCAGCATGGGAGACGAAGGCAAAGGCCGCCTCATCCCTGAGATCGTCCGCGAACTGCAAACTCTCACCGGCCGACGTGACGTGGTCGGCACGGTCCTCAAGGTCAACGGCGGCGCCAACTCCGGCCACACGGTCGCGGGATTGAAGCTCAACCTGCTCCCAGGCGGCGTGGCCGAACATGACGTGGCCTGCCTCGCCCTCGGCGCCGGCGTCGTCGCCGACCCGCGCAAGGCGCTCTGGGAAGCGCTCCCGCTCGAGAAGATCGGCATCCCGGTCCTGAACCGCCTGCTCATCGACGAACGTTGCATGATCAGCGACGTCTCGCATCGCATCCTCGATCTGGCCTGGGAAGACTACCGCATCAACGTCCTCGGCCACGAGGCTCGCGGCTCGACCGGCCGAGGCATCACGCCCGCCTACGCCGATGAAGTCGGCCAGTTCCAAATCCACTATTCCGAGTTCCTTGGAGCGAAGTCCGACTACGCGACACGCCTCTCCGCCCGGCTCGACCGCGCCACCGCCATCGTGCGGGATGTCTGCAAGCTTTCCCCCGACAAGTGGGCCGGTCTCTTCGCTAAGCTCACTGAGGCCGAACTCCGTGCCAACAAGGGTGCCATCGATTCCGGCGTCTTCACGCCGGCCGAATTCGACTTCACCCGCTTCGCCGGCAAGACGCCCTTCTCCTTCGACCACGCCGCCGTGCTCGACTGCTACTGGCAGGCCGGCGCCTCCCTCGCCCATACGATCGGTGATGTCCGCGAACGCATCCTCGGCGACCTCGCCGCCGACCGCCGGATCATCGGCGAATTCGGCCAGGCCTACTGGCTCGATAAGCGTGCGGGCTTCGCGCCAAACGTCACGGCCTCCCACACCTACACGCCGGAGTTCTTCCAGTCCGCCGGCATCCCCGTCCAGGCCATCCACACCGTTGGCTGCTGCAAGGCTTACGACACGAAGGTCGGCACGCACGTCTTCCTGACGAAGATGCCGGAGGAGCACCCGCTCCAACGCGCGCTCGCTAAGCTGGAATTCGGCACCAGCACCGGCCGCCAGCGCATGGTGGGTTGGTCAGACCTCGTCGAGAAAGCCGACGCCCTCCGCTACGGTGGCTATGACGACATCGTCCTTAACAAACTCGACGCCCTCTCCCCGCACGGCGAATGGAAGGGTGGCGAGCTGCTCGTCTGCACAGGCTACCGAGATGAGGCCGGAAAAATCGTCTCCGGCGTCCCCCGCAACGATGCCGTCCGCCGCACGCTGAAGCCCATTTATGCCACTCTGCCCGGCTGGACGGCTGATATCACCAAAGTCCGCTCCTACGCGCAGCTGCCAGCCGAAGCCCGTCGCTACGTCGCCTTCACGATGGCCGAGATTGTCCGCTTAGCTTCGCGCGGCGGCTCCCTACCCTATCTCCCGAACCTTCGCTATATCGGCGTCGGTCCGGATCCGGACCAGATTATCTCCGACGTACCCGCGACGGCCAATCTGATCAAGCAAGCCTGACCCAGCCCCGCTGCCGCGCCGATGGCCGACCTCGAACATAACTTCGCAATCCCACTCTGGGCTCTCGTCGACCAATCTAAAGTGGAGGCCGGCACGTCCGACATGCGTGGGCTCGCCAAGGAACTCGGCAAATGGCTAGCCCATAATTTCGACGTCGACCACAAGGGCGTGGCGATCGAAGAACCCTCTGGCACCGAACCGGGCGCGATGCCGATGTTCGTCGTCGCCAGCGTACCGCAGGCGCAGTGGCACGTGATGATTGCCCTCGCCCAAAGCCGAGCCTGCAAACTATTCGTGGTACTACCGACGGAAAGCGGCGCCTTCGGCCTTCAGGAATTAAACATCCCGAAGCCGGAGTGATCAGGCGGCGAAGTCCTTGACGGTCTCAAGGTGCAACTCGGCCACCTGCGCCAAGGTGAGGCCACCCCACTTATAGCCACCGGCCAGCGCAAAGATGTGCGGAATCTTCCGCGCGCGTGCCCAATGCACGACAAGCTTCTCGCGCTTGCGGATGATGTCCTTGGTGATGCCCTTCATGCCGCCGGCTTTCTCATAGGTATCCATGCCAGCGTTATAGATTAGGAAATCCACCCGCTCCAAAGAATGCAGTGCATCCTCAACGTGGCCGAGGTAGCCCTTAGGTCTGTCCACTTCGACGTAAAAGTGCCGGGCTGGATCGGACGGCTCCCAGGAATCAAACGAGTTCACGGTGACATCAGCCAGATAGACCTGCTTATGGTCGCCGAGGATGTCAAAAGTGCCACCGCCCGCATGCGCATCTAGATCGAGAATGCCGACGGTCTTGACCTTCTTGAGGGCCTCGAGAGCCGCAAGGGCCAGTCCGTTGAACTGGCAGAAGCCATTGCCGGAGTTGCGGCGCGCGTGGTGCAGGCCGCTGGAGAGGCTGCCCGAACGGCCGTTCTTCAACGCCTCCTTGACGGCATCACGCATGCCTCCGGTCGAGGCCAGGATGCTGTCCAATAGAGGTTGCGACCAAGGGCCGACCTCAAGGAAGCTGCCCTTATCCTCAAAGGTGCTACGCACGTGCTCGGGCGTATGAATCAGCTCGAGCTCCTTGCGCGTCGCGAGCTTGGGCGCCTCCAGCCAGACTTCTCCCGCCTTACCCGCTTCGATCATCTCAGCGACAAGCTTGGATTTAGTGACGGTCTCGGACTTACCTTCGACCACATAGGCGGGGCTATAGAAGACCGTAAGTGGCGGCGGCGACATGACGATGTTATGCCCTCGACTAAGCGCCCCGTCAAATCCGCCCCCTGTCATAGGTTGCGGTTGGCTTCGGGCCGATGCTTCGCCATGGTCAACGCGTCGCCAACCATGCCCTTCGACCCAAAGATTCCACGAGAACTCGCTAATAAAATGGGTCGCGAGGCGATGCAGGTCATCGAGCTAGGCCTCTACGCCTCACCCACCAGCCGCCAAGTCGACATCGCCGCGGACATCGCCGACGCCGTAGCGCGGACCACCCATCTGCCGCCCGACCATCGGCACACCTTCCCTCGCACGGGATCGCACGTGACGGCCATCGAAGTCACCGACGAAACCTCCCTGTCCGCCGCCGCCCGCCATACTGCGGCTGGATTACGCACGCTGGTGCTCAATTTCGCCTCACCTACCGTCGCCGGTGGTGGCTTCCTGGCCGGCGAACGCGCCCAAGAGGAATACCACTGTCGCTCCTCCGCACTCTTTGCCTGCCAACTCGGCGGACCGATGTATGCCTTCCACCTACAGCAAGGTAACGCGCTCCACACCGACGCGATGATCTATTCCCCCGACGTTCCCGTCTTCCGGGACGACGACCATCGGATGCTCGAGACGCCCTTCAAGGTCGCCTTCGTATCGGCGGCCGCCTGCGACGCCCGTGACGTCGCCCCGCTCGATCAGGCCAAGATTCCCGGCGCCATGAGTGCGCGTATCGTCAAGGTGCTCGCGGTCGCCCAGGCGAATGGCCATGACACACTCGTACTCGGCGCCTGGGGCTGCGGCAACTTCTCCAACGATCCCGCCCTGATTGCCGACCTCTTCCGACAAGCCCTCGACGGCCCCTTCAAGGGGGCTTTCCGTCAGGTAACCTTCGCCATCGTGGACACCACCTCGGACCAACGTTGCCTGAATCAATTCCGCCTAGCGCTCTCGCTCAAGGCTCCGCCCAGGCATAACTAAGCTGAGTCTTACTTTAGGCGTCTGAGAATCGCTTCGCCCACCGTAGCACCGAGGAAGTCATAACCGGCGCCCGTAAAATGCACGTCGAGCGGCGGCTGAAATTCGGCCAGACGCGGAGTCATCGCCGCGAAGAGGTCGTCCGTCGGGATGCCGTGCTTCTTCATGACCTCAGCGGCGAGGGCGTTCTTCTCGAGGATCGACGCGGCGGTCTGCTTCTGCGCTGGATTATCCGGGATCGGCGTGGTGCTGGCCCAGATGAGCTTGGCTCCAGTCTTTTCCAGGCGCACGACGATTTCCTCGAGGCGCTTCACATAGTCGGCAGCGGGCGTAGACCGGTCATGGATACCGAAATTGAAATGGATGACATCCCACTTCCCTCCACCCAACCAGGCGTCGAGATTCTTGAGACCCGAAGCGGTCGGTCCGCAGTTGGCCGGAGCACGATGGACGTTCGCCTTCCCCGCAAGGGCCTTGCGCGTCCGCTGCGTGTAACCGCGCGAGACGGAATCACCAATGAGGAGTATCCGCGGCAGCTTAGGATCATCCTTCACGAAGTCCCATGCGCTCGAGTGGCCGGCTATCTTGCCGCGTTTGTGCAGAGGCAGGTAGAAGCCATTACCTAGATTGGCCTGCAGTACTTTCTCCCAGGCCTGTTCTTCCGGTGAGAGCTTGGCCACCAAGGCCTGATACTTCTCCTCCACGGCGGCATCCTGGGCGGCTTTCTTCGCTGCGGCCTCCTTGGCATTCGTTGGCTCGCCCTTCGGCGGTTCGGCCGCGACCAAGACAAAAGTCAGACTGAGGAAGGCAAGCAGATGCTTCATGGCGGGGTAAACCGATACAACCAGCCAACTGCGAACCTTCAAGCCGTCACTACCGCCCTCTTGGCTGGATTGCTTACTTAGCTACGCCGCTCATCGGATGGCCGGTAACGGCCTTCCAAGCAATTTCCTGAAGCAGGCGGTTGAGCTTCTCGGCTTCCGGTAACTTGGCGAGTTGGCTGACCACAGGCAATCCAACCGGGCTACGACGATAGATGACGGCGTAGTGGCAGTAGGCTGAGAGGACACGAATCTGCGGGCCGGGATGACCAAGGGCGTCCGTGAAGAGTTCATTCTGCGTCTTGATGCCGGGCGCTTCGCCACGGAAGACCTTGTCACGCAGGGCCATGACAGCCTCGCCGCTCGGTACGATTGCGATTTTCGCCGCCGGGATGCGCACGTTAAGTTCCTTCACGTGATCTTCGATGAGTTTGAAATACGGGTCGTGCTTCGACCGTAACTGCGCCAACGTGATCACATCGCGATCGATGGACTTCGGCTTGGTCTTGGAGAGCCAGATTTCCGAATCCTCGAAGGGCACCCAGTTCTGCTGGAGGGTGAGACGGAGCTTGGGGTTACGCTCCAGGCCGAGCTTGGTAAAATTCTCGATCCCCGGATCCGGCAAGAACGTTGGCGCCATCGTGAACAGGTCGGCCGTGCCAGCTTCGAGCACCGGCTTGGCCTTGTTCTTCTCCGCCGGCAGATTCCAGTGCTGGATCACCTTGGAACCGCCGATGGAGGAGACGGCGAGCTGCTCGTGGCCTTGAATGCCTGCGGCCTTGGCCATCTCGGCGACCAGCGGAGGCATCCACACATGGAAGCTATGGCCTGCGGTCAGCACCTTAAGGCCGGCTGGCGTGACCTCCGCCGCAGAGAGAAGCCCGCCGACAACCGAAGCGAGCAATAAGACGAATGCACGAAACCAAGACATCGTGTTAAGCTTTACTTACTGGAGCGATAGGGGCCGGCCGGAAGGCCGTCCTTGCCGGCAGAGTAGACGCTGACCTCAGGGAAGTTAGACCAAGCGTAGCGGACTTCCTTAGGCTCCTTGACGCTAGCGGCGGAGACGGTGACCTGCGTACCATCGGCCTTGGCCTGCGCGAAGACCCATTTGCCATCGGCACCGAGGAGGCCGAAGCCTTTGCCGTCGTTCTTAAGCATCACAGCCCGATCGTAAGTCAGCACGAAGGCATCGCCCTGGCGTTCCGCTTTCTTCACGCGCGGAGCTTCGCCGTCGTTGCGGGTCTTGTACACGCGCTGGAGGGCGACGTAGGCGAGACGCTCGCCGATGGGAAGCTTGTCCTTCGGATGGATGTCCTTCTCTTCGCCAAGGTCGATATTCACGGACTGCATCGCACCGGGAACGTTATCAGCAATCCACTCCATGGACTCCCGGATACGGGGCCAGCCGGTATCTTCGACGGCCAGCTCTGGCTTGCGGGCCATGAAGCGCGGGAGCTGGACGATGATGAAAGGGAATTCCTGACCCCAGGCCTTATGCCAGGACTTGATCATGGAACCGAGGACCCACTTGTAGGCCTCAGGCTGGCCGGCATTGGATTCGCCCTGGTACCAGATAACGCCGCGGAAGCTGTGGCCGACCCAAGGATGCACCATGCCGTTCCAATTCATATGCGGGCCATTAGCCCAGACCGGACCGAACCTGTTGGCGTCCTGCTTGAGCTTCGCAAGGACCTTGGCATCCTGCTCGACGGCAATTTGGCCCTGCACCTTCTTGAGGTTGTCGGCGCGAGCCTTGATGCCGGCTGTTTCCCTAGCATCGAAATCCTTCGCATCCGAAACATCGGCGTACATGCCTTTGGGGCCCCAGGCTTCGGCGCGGGTGCCACCGATGGACGAAACGATGAGCCCGATGGGCTGCTTGAGATTGGCCCTGAGTTCGCGACCAAAATAGAAAGCGGAGGCGGAGAAGCTCGGCACGGTCTTAGGATCAGCAAGTACCCAAGCGCCGCCCTTGATGTCTGCGACGGGCTCGGCTGATGGAATGCGCGACACGGTGAACATACGGATACCCGCATCGGCGGGACGACTAACCGCGTCAGCGAGGGCATGGGTGGCACCCACGACCTGATCCAT
>CALQQQ010000020.1 GCA_943332745.1 Opitutus sp. GAS368
CCGTAAGGCCGCTCATGCCGCCGACACCCTGATCACCCTGCTCGCTTTAGCCCGCGACGCCGCGACCCGTACCCGCATGGGTCAAGCCGGCCAAGAATGGCACGCGTCCAATCGCGGGGCCTCGCACCGGACCGCTCAAGCCATCATGGCTCAGCTGCGGTAGGCGTCGCGCAGCTTAATGGCCTCGTCGCGTAAAGCGCCACCGAGGATAATCTGCCGCGCCAAGGCTGCCCCCGCCGCGGGATTCTGGACGACGTTAGCGACCCACAGAGCCGTCCCCGCACTGAGGCACAGGGTGTCCAAGAGGCCGTCGGAAACTCCGCCCACCAAGAGGTCGGAGAACATCACGAAGTTCTCTTCCGGGCTACCGCCCCGCAGGTCGGCGATCGTGCATTGCGTGAACCCAAAATCACCGGGCAACCACGTGGCGTCAATGTGGGCCAATTCCCCGCAACCACGCACGCGCACCGGACCAGCCGTCGTGACTTCATCCATGCCACCGCCTGCGGCGGTGTGCGTGACGAGGCCACGCTTGACGCCCAGCTCCTGCAAGGCAGCGGCCAAAGGCTCAACCCAGCGGACGTCATAGACACCGACTAACATATACGCTGGTTGGGCGGGATTGATGAGCGGACCCAGCACATTGAAAATCGTCTTGGTCCCGCTTTCCGCAATTTTCTTACGGACGCCCAGGATGGCCTTGAAGGCCGGATGAAAAGCGGGAGCGTAAAGGTAACAGAAATTCGCTTCGTGCAGTGCCTTGCGCAGTTGGTCAGCGTCTGCTTCCAGCACGACGCCCAAGGCGGCGAGAAAATCAGCGCTCCCGGACTTCGAGGTGATTGAACGATTGCCGTGCTTGATGACCGGTACGCCCGCGGCGGCCACGATGAGTGCGCTCGCCGAAGAAATATTAAAACTGCCCGAGCGGTCGCCACCGGTACCGACAATATCAATCGCCCGGGCGGGTACATCGCCGAAGTCAATCTGCCGAGCCAAGCCACGGTAGACCTGAGCAAACGCCGTGACCTCGGTCGCAGTCTCACCCCGCGTGGCCAAAGCCAGCAGGAAGGCGTCTTTGGCGGCATCGGGGACATCCGCTGCGACCATCGCGGCCGCCGCCGTAGCCGCCTCGGCGGGCGCCAAGGAACGTCCGGCCACGAGGGCTTGGGTGAGGTTAGGCAGGTCCATGGCACGATTAGCCACGGGACAAGGGGTCGGGACAAGGGGAATTTATCCGACAAGGGGTTTGCATCCCCTAGTTTCCTACCCATCGTAAACCCATGCACGACGGCGACCAGCCTCAGGGCGACTTCGACGGTTCCGGCAATGCCTCTTGGGGCGAAGCCGACTGGGCGGGCTACCTCCAACGCAACGACCTCGAAGTCGGTCGCTTCCTTTCGTATTACACCGAAGTCAAGGACCTGCCCGATCGGCTCGACATCAGTGCCCGCCGGATGGGCTGGGAGAACGCGGACTGGGCACCCGGCGACGGCCCGGAGGAAGTGAATGACGCCGACGATGAAAACCTGGACCTCCCCTACTGCATCCACCAACACCCCGTGTACGTGGTGTCCCGCGCCCTCTGCCTCCAACTCACGCATTCGTTCCACCGCCTCTGCGTCGTCGCCGGACCGCAGATTACCGCCGTCGACTCCGCCAACATCATGCTCTCCTTCTGGGATGCGCAGCATCAAATGGTCATGGCGATCAACGCCACCGACACGGGCGACCTGCCCCTGGCCCTGGTGCACATGAAGCGCGCGTTAGCCGCCATCAACTACTCGATCGGCCTTACCGCAAGCATCCCCAGCGGGGCGCGCCTCTCGGCTGCGGAAGCCGCCCAGGACATCGAATCGACGCTATTCGACCTCCGCGAAATCTGCCTCCGGGTAATGGCTGACTGTCGCTGGGACGGTAAGAAGAAGTAAGGCCTCAGGCCTCGCTCTTCTTATCCTTCGCCATGAACTCGATGAGACGGTCGCTGAACTCCTTCGCGGAATCGTGACCCATAACCCGTAACGCCTGCACCATCGCGGCGACTTCGACCAAACGGGCCATGTCACGCCCCGGCCGGACCGGGATGGTCATGTGCGGCACCTTGCGGCCGAGGATCTCAAAGGTCTCCACCTCGAGGCCGGATCGTTCCTCATCCATACCCGGCTGCCAAAGCACGAAGGTGACCACGAGGTCGACGCGTTTCTCACGGCGGACGGAACGAATGCCAAAGATCGAGGCGACGTTGATGATGCCGATGCCACGGCACTCCATGTAGCCACGGTTTAGCTCCTTGGAAGTACCCTGGAGCTCGCGGTCGCCAATAAGCGTCACAATCACGAAGTCGTCAGCGACGAGGGAATGGCCACGTTCAATAAGCGCGAGAGCGCACTCGCTCTTGCCGACGCCGGAGGCGCCGCGAAGCAGAACCCCGACGCCTTTGATATCGACCAGGGTGGCGTGCAGATTCGTGCGCGGAGCGAACTTCTCCTCCAGCAGCACCGTGGCCTCGGCCGAGAAATCCTTAGACTTGAGCTGGGTGCGGATCAGCGGGACCCGGTGGCGGTCCGCGATGCGCAGCAGCAGGTCATCGACGGGCAAGCCGCGCGAGACGACGACGGCGGGAATCTTTTTAAAGAAAACGTCGTTGAGCAACTTCTCCCTCAGCGGCGCCGTCTGGTCGGAAAGGTAGGCCATCTCGCCCGCGCCGAATAACTGGAGTCGCTTATTGGCAAACTCCTTGAAGTAGCCCGTCACAGCCAATGCCGGGCGATTGAGCGACTTCTCGGAGATCATGTTGTCGAGGCCCTGCTCGCCGGCGAGCAACTCCATCTGGAGCATGTCCTTGAAGGATTCGAAGAACTCACGGACGGAGACGGATTCCGGGCGAGTATCAGGAGCGGGGTCGGACATGGCGTCAGAGTTTAAAACTTTCGCCAAGGTAATGGCGACGGCTCTCAGGATTATTGACGATCTCCGAGGGAGTGCCAGACACAAGCACGCGCCCCTGGTGGATCAGATAGGCCCGGTCCACGATGGAGAGGGTTTCCCGCACGTTATGGTCGGTGATCAGGATGCCGATTCCACGGTCCTTGAGCTTGCGGATGATCGACTGGACCTCGGCGACCGAGATCGGGTCCACCCCACTGAACGGCTCATCCATCAGCAGGAAGCGGGGGTTGGTCGCCAATGCACGGGCGATCTCGAGGCGGCGGCGCTCGCCGCCCGAAAGCGTAAACGCAGGCTGGCGCGCGAGTTTCTCTAATCCGAGCTCCGTCAGCTGCTGCGCCGTACGGTCACGGCGCTCGCGTTCGTTGAGGTCGAGCGTCTCGACCACGGCCATGACATTCTCCCAGACTGTCAGCTTGCGGAAGACCGAAGCCTCTTGCGGCAAATATCCGACGCCGTTCCGAGCCCGCTGCCACATCGGCATCGCGGTCACGTTACGTCCGTCAAGGAAGACTCTTCCATGCGTGGCAGGAATCAGGCCCACGACCATGTAGAACGTCGTCGTCTTGCCAGCACCATTGGGGCCGAGCAGACCGACGATTTCGCCCGCCTGCAGGATTAGGCTGACATCTTGGACGGCGACCTTGGCGTCGTAATGCTTGGCCAAGGCCTGTGCTCGGATGAAGCCCTTCTCACTCGTTGCGGCCATGCGGGTAGGAGGAAGCGGTCAGCGTCCGTTGTCGAGGTTTTTGACCTCCGGCAAGGTGAAGTCGCGACCAAGGAAGATCTTCGGGCGCACCACTTGTCCGGGATTAGCCTCGTCCGGCGCGGCATCCATCCGCCACGCCCGCGTCTTCATGTCGTAAGTGACCTCCTTCGCCGGGACACCTTCATTGCCGAGCCGATCCACGATACGCGCGTCGCCCAACAGCCGGGCCGTCCCCTTCTCCGGCTGCATCTCGAGCGTACGGCCGCGGGCCGTCGTGCCGGCGGCAATGACGTTCACATTGCCGCGGCCGACCACCTGGCGGGCGACCAAGTGCCCCTCCTTATCCGGCGAAGCCATGCCCTCGAGAAGGTCGCACGTCGCATCGGTACCGTCCGAGTCCATCGCGACACCGCCGCGAAGGAAGAACTTGGTGAGCGCCGGGGTCGTTAACACCTCATGCGCATCAGCGACGAATTCCACCTTCTTACCGCCGGCGGAGGTCATGAAAAGATGCGGCCGCGTCAGCCCAGAGCCGCCGGATAAAGTCAGCAGACGAGGACGTCCCGCCAAGGCGTTCCTGACGAGGACCTCCTCGATCTGGACGGCGGGCGCGAGGTCGATGCGCTCGGCGGCGCAACGCAAGCCGGGCTGCACATAGCGGACGTGACCGGAAAGGATCGCCTTGTTGAGTTCATATTCGTCCTGCTTCTTAACCTTTGGCGTCGCGAACGCGACCATCTGGTCGGACTCCGACGAGACGGCGCCAGCGACATACCGGACGGCGCCTAACATCTCCACCTGCATGGCGCCATCTTCGGTGACGACGACGATCTGATTGGCTTCGGCCAAACCTGGGGCAACGCCTGCCTCGCCGGAGGGTAGACGAATAGCGGCGCGGATACCCGGGCCCGAACGGACCTCGATCCGATCCTTCAGGGCATCGGATCGGATGGAAAACCCAGCCGCCTCCAGCCCACGCGCCTCGCGCATCCGCGGTAGCTCTTCGAGGTCCAACGTGCGCTTGACCCGATCCCAGCGCGCCTTGCCGGACTCGAAGATCACCCCCTCCAGCTTGCCTTTCACGCCACCTTCGGCGACCAGCATGCTGGCTCCGCTGCGCCCTTCGGTGGCGACCAGACGGCGGGCCGTCAGGTTCGATTGCGCGCTGACATAAGAAGCGTTGTCCTTAACTTCCACCTGCGACTCACCCGTGATCGCATCGCGGCGGATCGAGATTAATTCGCCGACTAAGTCAGCGGGTTCTTGCGATTTCCGACGCAGACGCAACTTCACCTGCTGGCCGTCGCCTGCGAAGAGCTGCGTCAGGCCAAGCTTTGGCTGATGGCGCAGCCGCTGGGCCGAGCCCATGGCCTCGGGCTCCTCGAGCTCGACATGCCCGATGAGTTCGGCGGAATCATCCTTCGGATCAAAGGTCGCGCTATCGCCGCGCAAGGTCTGCTTATCGAGGACGCGGACGACGCGTCCGGAAGCGATGATCGAACGACACTCCGCCTCGCCGCCTGGACCGTCGGTGACCAGACACTCCAGCCTTTCGCACGTGGTCCGCTCGCCGAAACGCTCGGCAACCACTCCGCCTTGAAAAACCATCAGGGTGCCACCGGCGACGGGCGATGCGTCCATGCGCGGAGCACGAAGGCGAAGGCGACGCGACAATGGCTTAGCAAGGTCGAGTTCCGCGACGACGTCGGCCAAGATGGCGAAGCTATCGCCCTTGGGCGTCGACCGCCAACTCCAGCCGCGGCCAGTGAGATTGAAGGCGGGGGAGGAGGACCGGACCAAGCCAGGGCCTTGGGCGGCACGCCGCTCGGGTACCATCGTGCCGTTGGGACTCGTGAAGACCGCCCACGGCTTACCGGCGCGAAAAGAACGTACCTGAATCGCCTCCATGTCCCAGACCCCGGCCTCGGCGGTCGGGCGCATGAATTTGGCCGTGGCCTCCCAGATCTTTTCAGCCTTCTCGTCCTCGGAAAATCCGGAGAAGGAACCGCCAGCGACCTGCTGAAAGGTGATATCCTTCTGCTGCGCCATGGCTCCCACGGCCAGGAAGAGGCAGAGATGGAAGGCTCGCATGGCCTTATGACATCCAGCGGCGAGGGCTAATCAAGCGATTATACCTTGGGTGCCCGCGGAAACGGTCGATCGGACACGAAGTCGGGCATTTCGGCGGAAGCGAGGACCTCGCCAACTACGAGCGGATATCCCGCCAGGAATTCGCCAGCCGGAAGCATCTTGCCGCCCGGACGTTGCAGCTGCGTGACGACTAGGACACATTGTCCACACGCAATCCGCACACCAAGGCGATCGGCCGCGACGATGGTGCCGGGCGTCACGGAGACCTCCGACGCCTCGACCGACGCCGAGCCGACCTTGATGAGCGCCGAACGATGCTCGAAGGTGGAGCCTGGCCAGCCTTCGACCGCCAGGATACGTCGGCTGAGGACGACTGCAGGCTGATGGAAATCCAAAGGGGCATCGGCACGGGCAAGTCGGCGTGCGTAGGTTACTTTGGTTTCATCCTGCGGAACGGCGACGGAAGCCGCGGCGAGCACGGCCGGCAATGCGGCCGTGGCGAGTTCGCCGGCGATGACACCGAGGCGGGTGCGGAGCGCCGCCCTGCCCTCGCCGGGCTGAATCGTGACCCGTACCGCGGCATGGATGGGGCCGGCGTCGAGTTTGCGCACGACCTGCTGCATCGAGATGCCCGTCTCGACCAGCCCGAGGGCCAACGCACCTTCGACGGGCGTGGCGCCGCGCAATTCCGGCAACAACGAGCCATGGAAATTAACAAAACCTAGACGAGGCGCGGCGAGAAAATCCTCCTTCAGCAACTGACCGTAAGCCATCACCACGCCGAGGTCCGCATGTAACGAGACGAGCTGAGCCGCATCGGCGGCCTCGAGCTTCTCCGGCTGCAGAAGATTCAGTCCTTCGGAGCGCGCCCACGCGGCGACCGGGTTTGGGCGAACCTCCTGGCCACGCCCGGCAGGACGATCCGGCTGCGAATACACGGCCACCACCTCGACGTCAGGCAAGGCACGGGCCGCGGCGAACGCCGGGAGCGCGATCTCATCCGAGCCGAGCAGGACCAGTCTCCGCGGCATGCTTTACTTGCGGGCCTGACGCGCGGCGCGACCTTTCAGCGAACGCGGCTTATCCCAGCGGGTGAAGGATTTCTTGCGGACAGGTCCGACCTTGCTACGCGGATTCTTGGACTTGCCCAGACGCGGCCCGGATGGACCGATGGCCTTCTTCGGCGCGGCATCAAGGACGGCCTTACCTGGCACCTTGGCGAGCGGCTTGCGGACTTCGCTCGCTTCGATCGGCATGGTACTGCCGGCGGCACCAGGACCACCCGCGCGACGACCGGTCTGCTTGGGCTTGCCGACGATATCTAGGTAGAGCGGAACCCCCGAGAGGTCGAAGCTCTCGTGCACGCCCTTGACGAGGAAGCGCTGGTAAGCGTCCTCGAGTCGCTCCTCGGAGTTGCAGAAGAGGCGGAAACGAATCGGACGCTTGGAGACCTGCGTCACGTAGTAACACTTGAAGCGCTTGCCGGAGACCATGCGCGGAGGGCGCTTGATCATCAGGTCCTGAACGACGCGATTGAGGCGGCCGGTGGAGATGGCGGTGCCGGCGCGGACGAAGACGCCCTCAGCGGCGTCCAGCATGTCTTCAGCGCGGAGGCCGGTCTGCGCGGAGACGAACAGGATCGGCGGCTCGGGCAGGAAGAAAAGCTCGCGACGGATGGCGGAGCGGAATTTCGCGCGAAACTCTTCTTCGTCCTCGAAGCCGTCGATGTTCTTATCGCGGAAGGCCTTCTTCGCGAGGTCCCACTTATTGACCACGAGAACGAGGCCGCAACCGAGCAGCGCGAGCTCGCCGGCGAGCTGCTTGTCGATACGGGTCACGCCTTGGCCGGCATCCAGCACGAGGAAGACCACGTCGGTCTCGGCGAGGATCTCGTCGGAACGGACCTGCGAGTAGAAATCAAGGGTGTCGCGCTTGTTGGCGGTACGACGGCCGGCGGTATCGACGAGCGAGAACTTCGCCTGCGAGCCGTCGGCCTTCGTGCGGGAAAGCCCGGCGCGGACAGGATCGCGCGTCGTTCCGGCCACTTCGCTGACGATGAGGCGCGAGGCGCCGAGGAGGCGGTTACCGAGCGAACTCTTGCCGACGTTCGGGCGACCGGCGAGGGCGAGGCGGATCGGACGCGGACCTTCTTCGCGCGGGGTCGTCGGCTCAGGACCGAGCAGCTTGATGATCAGCGCCTGCAGCTGCGGGATGCCGCGGCCATGTTCGGCGGAGATGAGGAGAGGCTCCCCGAAACCGAGGGCAAAGAATTCGGACATCAGCCCATCGCGCTCCTCGGTGTCGGCCTTATTGGCGACGACGATGACCTTCTTGCCAGCCTGACGAAGCATGGTGGCGACTTCGAGGTCGAGGGCGGTGCAGCCTTCGGAAGCGTCGACGACAAGGAGCACGAGCGCGGCGGCGGCGAGGGCGAAGTCGACCTGCTCTTCCACGGCGTCAGCGATAAGTTTCGGCGTCAGCTCGGCACGATACAGGCCGATACCGCCGGTATCCATCAGGGTGTAGCGACCTTCGAAGATGTCGGAAGTGATGAGGTCGCGGGTGACGCCCGGCTGATCGTGCACAATCGAGATGCGACGCCCCACTAGACGGTTGAAGAGGCGGCTCTTACCGACGTTGGGCCGTCCCACGATGGCTACCGCGCGCGAAATTTCTGTGTTCCGTTCCATGGCACGACAGTCAGGGCTACCTGCCCGCCTAGCAAGCAAGGATGCGTCAGCGACGCGGGATGGTGTCCAGGAAGCGGGCGATTCGCTCGCCAGCCTCATGGATCTTCTCGTAGCTGGTCGAGAAGGACGCGCGGCAGAAACCCGCGCCGGCTTCGCCGAAGGCCGTACCCGGCACCATGGCCACCTTTTGCTGTTCGAGCAGCTTCTGCGCGAAAGTCATGGAGTCCATACCCGTCGAGGTGATGTCGGGGAAAGCGTAAAATGCGCCGCGCGGGAGGTGGCAAGGCAGGCCGAGCTCATTGAAGCGGCGGACGATGAAGTCGCGACGTTCGCGATACTTGTCGCGCATGTGGAGCATTGAATCGCGGCCATTACGAAGCGCCTCGACCGCGGCTTCCTGACTCATGATGGGAGCACACATGATGGCGTATTGGTGCACCTTAAGCATCCCGTCGATGACGGCGGCGGGGCCGCAGGCATAGCCGATACGGAAGCCGGTCATCGCGAAGGCTTTCGAGAAGCCGTGCAGGAAGACCGTGCGTTCGCGCATCCCAGGCAGCGAAGCGATGGAGACGTGGTCGCCTTCGAACGTCAGCTCCGAGTAGATTTCGTCGGAAGCGACTAGGAGGTCCTTCTCGATGGCGAACTTGGCGATGGCCTCGAGCTTGGCGCGGTCGGCGGTGCCGCCGGTCGGGTTCGTCGGGAAGTTCAGGATGAGCAGTTTGCAACCCGGCTGCCAGGCGGCGCGGAGGGCGGCCGGATCGAGCGCAAACTGGTCGGTCGAGAGGGTACGGATGGGGATGGCTTCAGCGTGGCAGAGCGTGACGCTCGGCGCATAGCTCACGTAGCAGGGCTCGTGGTAGAGCACCTTGTCGCCGGGATTCAGGGTCGAGCGGAGCAGGATATCGAGGGCTTCGGAAACGCCGATAGTACCGAGGATCTCGGTCTCGGGGTCGTATTCCGGGCCGTAGTGCTTGGCGACGTAGCGGGAGATTTCCTCGCGAAACTGCTGAGTGCCCCTGTTGTCCGTATAAGAAGTGCGGCCCTTCTCCATGGAAGCGATCGCGGCTTCGCGAATATGGTACGGCGTGACGAAGTCGGGTTCACCGATGCCTAGGGACACGGCGTCCTTCATCTTAGACACGATGGCGAAGAAGTCACGGATGCCCGATTTGGGCAAGGTCGCGACATGTCGCGCCACGAAACGGCCGGAAGAATCCATGGTCAGGCTGGGCTCAAGGGCTAACCGAGGGTTGGTCGCGGCGAGAGCCTTCGGCGTTTACGATGAAGCCGTCCTTTTTGTAAGCACGGAGGAAGAAGTGGGTCGAGGTGCCCTGGACGCCGTCGATGCGGGCGAGGCGCTCATGGACGAACCCGGCAACCTTGTAGAGATTATCGGCCGTGACGACGACGAGAAGGTCGTAGCCTCCCGACATGAGGTAGCAGCTCTCCACTTGGTCGAAGCTGGAGATGCGTTCGGCGATACCGTCGAAGCCGCCGACGCCTTCGGTGCGGATTTTAATCTCGATGACCGCGCGGACGCGGTGCTCGGACTCGTAGCTCGGGTTCAGCACTGGGCGCATACCCAGCAGGACGCCTTGCTGGCGCAAGGCCGCGAGCTCACGGTCCACGGCTTCGGCGCCGAGGCCGAGGATCTTGCCGATCTGGGCGGTGTCGAGGGCTTCCCCATCGAGGATGAGCTTGAGTACGGAGTTCATGGCAAAAATCAGGCGGACATAACCGTGCGACGAGCACGGACGGCGGCGGCCAAGCCGTCAAGGACCGGGATGGTCTCTTGGAAAGAAATGCAGGCGTCGGTGATACTGCAGCCGTAGGTCGAGGCGTCCTTGCCCTTCCAATCCTGGCGGCCTTCGACGAGGTGGCTTTCGACCATCACGCCAGCAATCACGTGCGAGCCCGCGGCGACCTGGGCGGCGATGTCGGCGGCCACCAGCGGCTGGCGACGATGATCCTTCGAGCTGTTACCGTGCGAGCAATCGATGACGAGACGGGAAGTGAGTCCGGCCTTCTGGATACGGGCCGCGGCGTCGGTGACGAATTCAGCGCCGTAGTTCGGCCCGGTGCGGGAACCGCCGCGCAAGATGATATGCGCATCCGGATTACCCGCAGTCTGGAAGATGGCGACGACCCCTTCCTTGGTGACGGACGGGAACCAATGGGACGAACGAGCCGAAAGGCAGGCGTCGACGGCGACCTGAATGGACCCGTCGGTGCCGTTCTTGAAACCGACCGGCATCGACAACCCCGAGGCGAGTTCGCGGTGAATCTGGCTCTCGGTCGTGCGGGCACCGATGGCGCCGTAGGAGACGAGGTCGGCCACATACTGGGGCGTGATCGGGTCGAGGAATTCGGTAGCAGACGGCAGACCCATCTCAGCGATTTGCGCGAGCAGGCCACGGGCAAGACGGAGTCCGTCGTTGATGCGGAAAGAGCCGTCGACCTGCGGGTCGTTAATCAGGCCCTTCCAGCCGACGGTCGTGCGAGGCTTCTCGAAATAGACGCGCATGACGACCAGGAGGTCGGCGGCATGCTTCTGGGCTTCCTTCTGGAGAAGG
>CALQQQ010000021.1 GCA_943332745.1 Opitutus sp. GAS368
GATGGTCACGGCGTTGCGCTCCTTCAGGGAAGCCATCAGCGCGATGAGCTTCAGGTCCGGCACCATGCCAGTGAAGAGTTTGCGCGGGGTGACCTGGCCGGCCATGACGGCGCCGCGGGCGCCCAGCTCGCCGAGCGCCTCAAGCATTTGGCCGAGCTTGCCGACGGGGATGGCGCGATGGTCCGCGGAGGCGAAGGTCGCGATGAGGGCTGGGTCCGTCTCTTCTTCGAAGGAAATTAGTTTCACCTGGGCGCCGCGAGCGCGGGCGCATTCGACGAGTAGGGCGGGGTAGCGACCCTTGCCGGAGATGACGACGACGATTTCGGCGGGGTCGAAGCCCGGGGGCAGGAATTTCGAGGCTGACGCCATGTTGGCAGTGTTTCGGCGGAAGGGCCCGGGCTCAAGCCTGCTTTGGGTTGCCACTGGCCGGTCGGCGGAGCGTAATGCGTCATGCCTTCTGCCATCGGCATCCTAGGTGGGACCTTCGATCCCCCGCATGCGGGCCATGTGGCCGCGGCCACCGCGGCTTGGAAGCAGCTCGGTCTGGATGAAGTCCGCGTCATTCCGGCGGGGCAGGCGCCGATGCGTTCAGGCGCGCCGTTGGCCTCTGCCGCTGACCGTGCGACGATGTGCCGACTGGCGTTCGCCGACTGTCCTTGGGCGGTTATCGATGAGCGTGAGGTCAGTCGGGCCGGCACGAGCTGGTCAGTTGAGACCGCGCGGGAACTCGCGCAGGAGTTTCCTTCCGCCATGCGGGTTTGGATCCTTGGGGCTGATCAACTAGCCAGACTGGACCGGTGGAAGGAAGTCGCCGAGCTTTGTAGTCTGGTGGAATTCGCCGTCCTGTCACGTGACGGTATCTCGACCGTGCCTCCTCCGGCCATCGCCGCACTCATCCGCCTGACGGTATTGAAGGCTCCCGCGGTGCAAGTGTCCTCCACCGCTCTACGCGAGGCCCTGCGTCGTGGTGATTCGGCCCGAAACGGCTTGCCCCTAGGGGTCGCCCGCCACATCGATGAGCGTTCCCTTTACCAAGCCTGACCATGTCCGCCCTTAAAAAGAAGACCAAGAAGCCCGCCGCTAAGCCTGCCACCAAAGGACGCTCCGTCGGCAAGTCGGCCAAACCGGCGGCCCGCGCGGTCCGTCCGGCTCGCCGCATCATCCCGGCCGTCCCGGCACTCAAGGCGAAGAGTCGCGGCGAAAAGGCTGCCTCTAAGCCGATGGTGGTCCTGCCGAAGTTGCCGTCGCACCTCGTTGCCGCGATTCGCGCCCTCGACGACAAGAAGGCCGCCGACATTCGGGTCCTTGAGTTGGGCCAGATCTCTTCCGTTGCTGACTTCCTTGTCATTGCCACCGGCACGTCCGAGCCGCATCTGCGCGCCTTGCGGATCGCCCTTGAGCAATCCCTGGAGGAAGTCGGGGTCAGTTCCCGCTCTGAATCCCAGCGTGATAGCGGCTGGACGGTGGTCGACGCCTTTGACGTCTTGTTCCATGTCTTCCGTGAGGACATCCGCAAGAGCTACGCCCTCGAAGCCCTTTGGAAGGACGGTCTGGATATTCCCGTCTCGGCCATCCTGAAGGCCTGAGTCAAAAGTAAGCACCCGGTGGTGGTAGTGGGCAGGATCGAACTGCCGACCTAGGGCTTATGAGTCCCTCGCTCTAACCAACTGAGCTACACTACCGAAAACCGAGTTCGGTCAGTCCAGCCGTCACCCCTTGGCTCGTCAAGCCGATTGAGGTCAGGGGCGGGGGTGGACCAGAATCCAGAAACACCACGACCAAAGCACAAAACCGAGGCCAGATAGCAAGATGGCGAGATTGGCCTGCGTCTGGCGGATTTCAGCAAGGCCTTCCTGATCGAGGGTGCGACCGACCTTGCGGACGAAGGCGACCGGCAGGAAGCAACCGAGCGCGGTCGTAAAGGTCAGCAGGATGAAGAGGGAGATGGGCGGCGTATCTGGCGAGACCAAATGCCATGCGTACACTGCGAGCCCGAAGGTGGGCGGGAGGAGAAATGTGGACCCGCACCAGAGGTAGCCTTCCCGGACGGAGCGTTCGAGCGATTCACCGGCGGCGTTGCGACTAGCGGCGGGTGACAGGGCTTCGCCGATGAGCAACTCTTCGCCCGGCGCCGACGCCGGAGCGCCCATGCTCGGTTGCGCATTGTCGAACGTGGCGACGGGGCCGCGCGAGAGGCCGATGGCACGGAAGTAGTCGCGCACCGTCATCCAGGATTCGTCGACTTCGATGTTATGCAGCAGGCTGATCTCCCCAGCGCGGAGCATCTCCTGGATACGGATGAGTGCGAAGGGGCCGGTGATGGCGCCTTTCCAGCGGAGGCGGAAATGGGTGGGGCGGGACATCGTTCAGAGATCGCGGCCTTGGAGGAGGGTTTCCCAGCCGCCGTCCGGCGGCAGGAGGGCCTTGGGCACGCCGGCGGCCTGGGCGGCCTCGCCGACGGTGCCGGGGTAGCGAAGCAATGGGCTCAACGGAGCGGCCTCGGCGACGCGCTTCACTTCGCCATCGTCGGAAATACGGAAGAGCACCGTGGCCTTGCCGTCATTGTCTAGGCCATAAAGGGCGCTACCTTTGATCGTTTCGCGAAGGTTGGGCTGGCCGTCGCGGCCGACCATGCCGGCGAAGATCAGCTTACGATTACGTAGGCTGGCGAACGTCGTGCGCCAGAAGCGCGCTTCCTCGGCGTACCCGGCGCCCCCTTGGCTAATCAGGAACGCGCGGAGCTCGGTCTGGATGTCGGCCCACTTGTCCTTGAACAGGAAATCGTAGGGGCGCAGTGCATTTTGCGTGATGCGTCGCAGTTGTTCGGCGTCGCGTTGCGCAGAGGGCGAATAGATGAGTCCCCAAGCTTCCGGACGAGTGGTCGCGAGCTTGTAGAGTTCCTGCAACTGGTAGGCACGAAGTTCGGGGTAGGGGTACTCGCTCCGCCGGATACGGTCCATTGTACGGATGAGCGGTTCGAGGAGCTTACCGGTCTTCGGGTCTTGGAACCGGCTGACCTGGCGGATGAAGTCGAGTTCGCGGATCGTGGCGGGCAGGACGATCTCTTCGCCGGCGCGCACACCGTTATTGAATTCACGTCGGCTCCAGGCGGTCTCGACGATAGCGCCATCCCGGTTGAGTTCCTTCGCCTTCTGGGTGAACTCGACACCGTCGGAGATTGGCTTCTTCGACTCGGTGACTTCGCTGACGACGTAGACCGCGCGGCCTGGGGTAATTCCGCGGATCGAATAGAGGTTGAGCGTGTAACGACGGAGGGAATCGGTGAGCGAGGTGTCTGAGAGTTGGCGCAGGCCGCGTTGCTCGATTTCGGTGAGCGTTGCGGGGTTGAAGTTTCCGGCGAGGTCGGCGGTGGCCGCCGCATCCCACATCGCGGCGACACGCGGGGCGAGGGCCGAGCGGGGTAGTGCCTGTAACGTCGGGGCGCGGGTGAAGACAAAAGAGGCGCGGGCGCTCAGGTCGGACTTCTCCCCCGCAGTGTTCGCCGCCGTGTCGGCGAGGGCCGCGAGATACCCGTTCAGGTCGGCCGCCTTGGAAAGCGCCCGGAGCGCGGCAATCGTTTTACGTTCGCCGCCTAGGCGGAGCTCCGCGCGATCCGCCGCGGCTAGGACTGAATCGAGGTCCTTGTCGCCGGCGTCCGTCAGGGTCTTAATGAGCTGTCGCAGTCGTTCGAGGGTCTCGACGGCGGTGGCGAGGTCGGCGACGTTCTCGGTCTCGCCCATCGCCTTGTTGAGTGCGGCGAGCTGAAGCGAGATGTCGTTACGCGTCCGGTCGAGCATCTGACGGCAGGCAGAGAGGAGGCCTTCGGGTTCCGGGAACACCGCCTTAAGGCGGGCCTGGAGCGAGGCGCCGGTGCGATTGAATTCCTCGAGGTACTTCGCCGCGCGGCGATGTGTCTCGGCGATGTTACTGAGGTTCAGGCCTTGCGCACGTCGGTCGGCGAGGGAGCGGGCCTCGAGGCGAAGGCGTTGTTCGGCCGCGACCTGTTCCGCCAGTCGCTGGCGGAGTGGAGTGGTCTGTGCCTTGCGGCTCGCCTCTCCGGCGGCGGAAAGGCTGCCGCGTTCGAATTCATCGAGGGCGGTCGCCGCCGCGGTGTGGTCGTAGAGTTCGACGAGTCGGGACGCTTCAGAGAAGCGGTCGCGCGTCTCCTCTTCCTTCGTCCGGAGGACGTTCCAGTAGACGATGCCGGCGATCAGGACGAGCAGGCCGCCGACCCAGGAGGAGGTGAGCGTGAGGTAATGACGGTTAAGCCGGGCACGGATATTCTGCCGGAGAGCGCGTCCTTCGCGAAGGATGCCGTCAGGCAGTCGTTCGGCCAGCGGAGCGGCGCGTTCGAGCCAGGCGCTCAGGCGGACGATGAGGATTGCGGGGGACGAGCTCCGGGCGGCTTCCTGCTGAAGTAAAGCCCACTCGTCGTTCAAGGCCTCGAGCGCGGCGCGTTGGCTGGCTTCGGCTTCAGCGACCGAGGCGAGTTCGCCGGCCCACGCTTCGTGTTCGGCGACCAGCGCGAGCGTCTCTGGGTCGAGGTTGAGCTGGTGGTCGCGTTCCAGGGAGCGGACGCGTCCCAAGGCAGCCGCGCAGGCTTCCCAGTGGGCCCCTTCGCGGGCGACAGCCGCCTCGGTGGCGAGCGTCGAGACCTGCTCCGCGGCCTTGCCGCGCAGCCAGGCGATCCGACGCGCGCGTGCGTCTTCCCAGCGCGGTTCGTCCGCTAGGTCGTTCGCCCCGAATCGCTCCATGCGATCCATGAGTTCGATCGCATCTCCGGCGCGTTTGTCTTCGAATAAGGCGATGACCTTTCCCAGGGATTCGCGCAGGAACTTGGCAGAGAGGCGACTTAGCTCGGAGAGTGCGTTCGGGTCGTCTGGATTGATGCGGACAATCGAGCGCAGGACCGAGAGGGCGCGGTCTTCTTCGCGCCGCCGGATCGCGTCGCGGTAGTCGCGGTAGAGCGGGTGGCTTTCGCCGATCTCACGTCCGTAGAGGCTTTCGACGGCGAGGACCTGCTGGCCGTCGAGCGGGAAGCCGGCGGGCAGTCCGCGTTCGCGGCAGAGCGCGTGCCAGCGGTCTGATTCTGCGAAGCTCAGCAAGGCGCAGAGGCCGAGGAGGTCAGGTTCGGATTCGGCGGATTGGAAGGCCGCGTGCTCGTTGCCGCTCCGCACTAAGGTGGCGCACTGTTCGAGTCGTTCGCGGGCTCTTAGGCAGAGCGTGGCGTACTCACCAGCGAGCGTGCGGGCCTCGAGGTCGGGAGTGCCGAGTTCGAGCTGGCCGCGGATGCGGGCGATGAGTCGTTCGACCTGCATAGGTCAGCGGAACTCGACGAGGCGCGGGCCGGCCGCACCGTTGGAGTCGACGGCTTGGATGGACCATGGTGCGCCGGCCTGTAGGAATTTACCTTCCTTGAAATGGCGACGGCGGGCGGCGATGTCTTCGTAGGGAGGGGTGCCCGGACCTTGCTTGTTCTCGAGACGGATGATGTCGGTCTCGAGCAGTGAGCGGGTGGCACGGATCGACGGGAGGTCGCGGTCCGGGAATTCATGTCCTTCGGGGTAAAGTCCGAACGTACCATTGACCCAGATGAAGGCGTTAATCGCGCTCTCGGCCCAGGGAGCGGGGCGGATGACACCGCTGTCGGCGTCGAGCGACAGCGCGTGCGGACCGAGGTTCAACGGTTGGAAGGTCTTGAGGTCGCCGATGAGGGCGAAGCACTGACGATCGCCCTTTGGCAAGCGGACCTCGATGAGCCGGTTGGCGCTCGCGCGAGCGCCTTCGCTATTCGGGAAGTTTAGCGAGACCGCATTACGGCGGCTGCTGAGGCCGATCCCAATCGCCGGAAGCTTACCTGGTTCGGGCGTGGATTCGATCCAGGTCGCCTGCGGCGTCCGCCGAATCTCTGCGTTCAGGAAACGGGTCTGGTCATCGCGCTGATGGGGTGTGGCGAGCGGCAGGATGCGAATCTGGGCCTGGACCGATTCGCGCAAGGTCGCGCCGGAGGCCTCGACGAACTTGGTGATGGCGTCGACAGCGCCGCGCGAAAGGGGGAAGTCGGCTTGCGAAGGCGAGTTGGGTCCAAGGTCGGCGGTCATCCACTCGCCGGGGATAAGCATGACTGGGCGGACTTCGATGGTCAGCAGGCGCTGGGCGCGCTCGGGGATCTCTTGCAGGCGTTTCCATTGGTCATCATGTGGCACCATTATCTGGTCGCCGAGTCGGAGTGCTTCGCGGGACTCGGCGATGACGTCGCGTACGCTCTTCGGGTCGTTGAGCACGCCGGGTCGTTCGAGGCGGAGGAGTAGCTGCTTGGCCACGCTCGCCGAGTAGCTACTAAGGATACGCGGCAGAATTTGTTCGCGATAGTTGCGTGCGAAGGCCGGCGACAGTGCGCTGGTCTCAGCCCAAAGTTTCGCGGCGCCGATGAAATCGTCGGACTCCATGAGGCTCTGGGCTTCAGTGAAGGCACGGTTCGCACGCAGGATCTCGTCGGCCTTGGCCGTGTCGATTGGCGTGACGGCTGGCTTGACTTCGACGACGAGGTTTGGCGCGGACGCGGCTTCGTCCTTGCGGTTGAGCAGGAGGATGGCGCCAGCGGCGACGGCCAAGATGAGCACGAGGCCGATGATGAGCGCAGCGGAGTTGCTGCCGGCGGGTGAAGCTGCAGTGGCCGGAGTGCGGCGCGGCGTCGGGCTGCCCGCGGGCTTGGGGCTGCTCAGGCCAGCTGCCGCCTGACGAGCGAAGTCGCCGGAAGGGGCTGGCAAGGATTTGGCGGTGGCGAAGTCGATAGTGGCCGGAGCGGAGGCGGAGTTGACGGCCCAGAGGAAGCCGTCGCTCCCGGTGGTCGTGGCATCCGTGGTGAAGGTGGCGGCCCAGGCGCTTTTGCCCAGCAGGACGGAGGCTTCGGCCAGCAGGCGGAGGAGGCGGATAGTCTCCGGCGGATTGAGTAGGCCGACGGCGGCAGGTCCGGAAGCGTTGATCAGCCAGGCAGCCTTCGCACCCGTGCCTGTATCTTCACGCCAGGTGATTGCCGGCGTGAGCGGTGTCTGCGTCTCCAGTTGCAGGGGTCGGTCTTCGCCTTCGAGCCAAGTGGGGGCGCCGGACCATTCGTTGCGCCAGCCTTTCCAGCGGCCAGCGATGGCGGCAGGTGGCGGCAGGATGGCGGCTTCTTCGAGGGAGAAAATCAGGTGATGGGCCAGCCGGTTGTCCCGTTGCGTGTAGTCGAGGCCGCGCGCGATGAACCGAGATAGCACGCACCAGTTACGGCCACCGGCTTCGAGCGTTCGGAAGGTGAACGTCTCTCCTTCGGGGCGTTCGTGTGGGGTGCCGACGGATTCCAGTAGCTGGGCGAGGCGGTCGGGGATGGCGCGATGGCGCGCGACGGTGCAATAGCCGGAGCGACCGGGAGTCAGGCCTTGCGGCGCCGAGGTGAAGACGAGTTGAAGGGGCATCAGGAGGCGGAGGTTGCGACGGCGGGAAACATCGCCGGGGAGGCGAGGTGCATCAGCCAATAGAGAGGTTCTTCGACGTGCGCGGGCGCGAGCCGCTGTGGGTCGGGGGCGATGCGGCCCTTGTTCAGCCCGGCGGCAATCATCACTGGGGTGTGGCCGAACGAGGTCGCCGCGAAGTAGCTGATCTGTTCCGCGAGCGATTCCGCCGAGGCCACGAGGCCGGGGCAGAGCGCGACGAGCACCTCGCGAACGCGGTCGGAATTGCGCCGGACGGCGGCGAGGTCGAGTGCGCCTGCCTTGGCTACCGGTTCGAGCGGGGAGCTCAGGAGCTTTTCCCAGGTGTCGCACTTGCCGACGACGAAGGCGAGTGGCGTCTTGATACGTTCATCTTGAGCGAGCCCGAGGACGCGCTTCATACGGGTCTCCATTTCGGACAGGATGCTATCCTGCTGGTCGACGCGTCCTTTGAGTGTGAATTGCGGGTCTTCGACGCCGACGAGTTTCGATTTGAAGCGGGCGTTGGCCGTGGGGTCGAAGAGGAAGATCAGGCCGCTCGACGTCGCGACGTGCATCGCGCCGGGGGAATCATGGATGTCGATGCCTGGTTCGAAATGTTCGCCGGCGTTGTCGTAGAGAATGACCGACGTCTCGCTGCGTTGTTGGCCCGGTCGGCTGATTGAGTAGATGAAAGGGCGGGGCAGTGAGACCATGCGGCCGAGGCGCGGGAGTTTCTCGTAGGTCGCGCCCTCGAGGGCGGTCTTGCCCAGCAGTGCCTCTTCGGGTGTTGCTGCCGAGAAGAGCGTATTGCGCATCTGGTTAAGCAGCATGTTGCCGCTGGGGTCGCCATCCTTGAAGGCCAGGTTAAAGTCTTCCGGCAGGCGGTCCTGGAGGGTGCGCGTGAGCACCGCGAGGTAATAGGATTTGCCGGCGCTAGGCGCGCCGATGAGCGAAATGATGCGGTGCGGGCGGTCGAGGTAGCCGGGCGGAAGCTGGCGGCGGCAGTGCGGGCAAGCGATGTCGGTGCACGCAAGGCCCATCGGGTCGAGCGCAAGGCCTTGGTCGTTAAAGCGAGTCGGCTGGAAGCGCAGGCGCACATCGGAGCCGAGGATCGGGTCGCCGCGCAGGTCTTCGTGGACTGCGATGCTCAGTGCGTCGCCGGCGTCGAAGCGCGTCCAGCAGACTGGGCAGAGGTGGGCGCCACGATTCTGTTCGGCAGCAAGGAGTATCTTACCGGCCGGACGTCCGGTGCTTTCTTCGCGGGGCGAGAGTAACGAGGCGATCTGCGCGAGACTGAAACCAACTTCCAAGCCCTGCGGCGTGCAGGCGAGGGTGTCGGTCGCCCGGCCGAGTTCGCGGGCGACATCCAACAGTCGATGGGGCGGGTATTCGCCTAATTGGTCGCCGCTCAGAGCGTCGAAGAGTACCCAATTGTTCGTCTGGACCTCATGGAAGTCAGCTTGCTCGGCCGGAGCGACGACCAGGAGGGCCGTGGGCAACTGGACGGTCGTCGTCTCGGTGAGGATGAGGCGCTGTCGGAGTGGGGCGCCATTCACCAAGGCCGTGCCCGCCTGCGAGGGTTCGAGGGCGAGGGTTTCCCCCAGTTTGATCAGTGAAAGCGCTGGGTTAGCGGTATCGCCGGGTAGGGCGGCGGGCAGGCTTTCGAGCGTGCCCTTGGCTCCGCTCAGACAGTCGACCCAGGAGAGTGAAGGGTTTTTCTTGCTGGAAGTGAACATCGGCTCCGAGGTGGGGTCTGAAATAGGTTGATTACCGAGGTTGGACTGTAAAGATATGAAAGCACGATTATAGGTCACCCCCTGACCTGTTTTCCTCTACCCCCTTAATCTTCCCTTAATGGAGACCGAAGCCGACCAGTCCGCCTTGGACCGTGCCCGACAGGGGGATCTTTCGGCTTATAATGAACTGGTCCTGAAGTATCAGGGGCGGATCTTCGCGAAGGTCTTCTCCCTGCTGCGTAACCGCCAAGACGCCGAAGAAATCACCCAGGATACCTTCATCCGCGCCCACCGCGTGTTGGCTTCCTTTCGGGGGACGGCGACTTTTTCGACTTGGATTCATCAGATTGGAACGAATCTGGCCCGTAACCGTTACTGGTACTGGCGCCGCCGTAAGCGCGATCAGTCGATGTCCCTTGATGCTGACCTCGGGGACGACCCTGGTGCCACCCTGCATGACATCCTTTCCGACGGCGCCCAGGGACCCGGCCACGAGGCCCAGCATAACGAATTCGTCAACAAAGTTGCCGAATGCATGGAACAATTGAAGCCGGAACACGCTCGTATCCTCACGATGCGCAACGTCCGCAATATGTCCTATGAAGAGATCGCCGAAGACCTTGGCCTCTCCATTGGTACCGTGAAGAGCCGTATCAATCGCGCCCGCGAAGCCCTGCGCGAACTCATGGGAGAGGAGTTTCGCGGATGAGTTCCTCCGAATTCGAATCCCTGGTCGTCAGCTTCCTCGAGGGCAACGCCACCGAGACTCAGCTCGCCCGCCTGCGCATGGCCCTCGGTCAGTCCTCTGCTCTCCGCGCCCGCTTTCAGTCGCGGGTGCGCCTGCACAAGGCCCAGCTCAATTTCCTCAGCCACCGCGAAGAGCGTTCCCTGGCCGGCGCGATGACTTGGTTGCACGCCTTCTCCCAGCGCATGGGCCGATCCTTCGCGCACCTTTGCCTACTCGCCCTGGTCCTCGTCGAATTGCAGGTCACCATCCCGGCTGAATATTCTGGACTCCTTTCTTATGTGGACGCCCCGGCGGCCTCAGAACCGGTCCTGGGCGGCACCGAGGTGCCTCTTCGCCTTCTGACCGAAGCCGTGCAGGATTTTGACCTTTCGCAGGCGGTGGAAGCGCCTGACCTCACCATGCCCAATCTGGTGATGCCAGAGATGGCCATGCCGAGCGAGGCGCCGACCTCGGGCGAGGTCTGAGTCCGAGTCCTGCCTTGCTTCCTTCGTTCCGGGGCGGTCAATTGACGCACGGATGAAGGCTGGAAACCATAGGCCCGAGGTTCGCCTCAAGGGCATCGCCGCCGCTCCTGGAGTGGCCCGTGGTCCCGCCTACCCGCTGATGAGGGGCATGGCCATCATCTCATGCGAGAAGGTGTCCGATCCGGAGGCCGAGATTCGTCGCCTTGAATCCGCCTTGGCGGCCACTCGAGTGGAGATCGCCCAGTTGCGCGATGACGTTGCCCGTAAACTTAACGAATCCGAAGCCTCGATCTTCGACGCGCATCTCCTCGTTCTGGAGGATGTCGCCCTCATTGACGACGTCAGTAAGGAGGTCCGTCGCAGCGGCTTCAATGTGGAGTTCTGTTTCCAGGAAGTTGCCCAGCGCTATATCGAAATCTTCGAGAAGATGGACGACGACTTCCTGCGTGAGCGGGCGTCAGATATTCGTGATGTCACTGGACGCGTGCTCGACCAGTTGCTCGGCACCCAGCCCGAACGCGTCGGC
>CALQQQ010000022.1 GCA_943332745.1 Opitutus sp. GAS368
GACTACTTTGTAATGGTCCGTGAATCCTCCTATCGCGGCTCCGGTAATTCGTATTACCGGCTTCACGTCGGCGACTTCCGTCGTCCAGACGCCATTTACCCCGCCGGCGGCAAACTCGGCTCAAAACTTAACGTCCGTTTCGTCGAGTCTCGTGACTCCTTCGCCGAGGAAGTGACGCTACCGACCGAGGATGACGCCGAGTTCGTCCTTTATCCAAAGTCCCAGTCGCCCGCGCCTTCCGGCAACCTCTTCCGTCTTTCGGCAGTGGACAATAACCTTGAGGCCGAGCCGAACGACTCCTTCGAGACGGGAACCCTCGCCGTCGAAGCCCAGGCTTACGCCCTCAATGGTATCATCGAGAAGGCCGGCGACATCGATTGCTTCCGGGTGCCGCTCAAGAAGGGGCAGGTCTTCGAGTGCCGCGCCCTCGCCCAGATCCTGGGGTCTCCGCTCGATCCGGTCGTCAATGTCTATACGCCTAAGGGCAGCGCGCTTATTAGCAACGATGACGGCGGTGGCATGCGTCGCCTCGATTCCCGTTTCAAGTTTACCGCGTCGGTCGACGGCATCTATACGGTGCGTATCACCGACCACCGCGAGCGTGGCGGACCTAATTTTGTCTACCGGATTGAGATGGTCGCCTCCCAACCTAGCCTGAGCTTCGCCTCGCCGGACTACAGCGTTAACGACACTCACCTCCGTCAGTTCATGGCCGTCCCTCGCGGCGGCCGCATGGTACTACTCGAGAACTTCACGCGTAACGGCGTGAGCGGAGATTATCGCTTCAACCTGAAGGGCCTGCCGGCCGGCGTGAAGCTTCTCGAGGACTCCGCCCCGGGTGACCTGCCCGGCGTACCCCTCGTGCTTGAGGCCGCTGCGGACGCACCTCACGCCGGCGTCTTGATTACCCCGACGCTCCAGCCGAAGGACCCTGCCAATAAGACTGTCGGCCAGATGCGCCGGACCTACGACATCGTCCGCATCGGCAACACCATCTACTACCAGGGCATTGAAGACCAGCTGCCCGTTGCGGTCGTCGACGAGGCGCCGTATTCGCTCGAGATTGAGAAGCCGAAGGTCCCGTTGGTGCGTAATGGCATCTTCGATTTAAAGGTTGTCGCGAAGCGCAAGGAAGGCTTCACGGGCGCGATTCGCGTGATCATGTGCTGGACGCCCCCGGGCGTCTCCTCGCTCGGCGAGCAGACCATTGCCGAAGGCTCCAACGAGTGCGTCTTCCAGTTGAGCGCTAATGCGAACGTCGACACCAAGTCCTGGAAGTTCATCGTGCAAGGCGAGGCTACCGCCGGTAAGGGTATCGTATACAACGCTTCGCCGTTCGCCGAACTGGCGACCGAGGCCCCCTTCGTCGCGGCGAACCCCATCGTACTCACCGCGATGGAAGTCGGCACCCCCGGTGTGATGACGACCAACTTCGAGGTGACCCGTCCGTTTGAGGGTGAAGCCGTCGCCCAGCTGGTCGGCGCCCCTGACACCATTCGCATCGCTCCGATTAAGGTGACCAAGGATACCAAGGAACTCCGTTTCACCGTTGAGACCGATGACAAGTCACGCGTCGGCAAGGTGGCGAATATGTTCGTCCAGGTCGACATTCCCCTCGGTAAAGCCGTCGCTACGCATCGTATTGCGATCGGCTCCATCCTGCGCCTCGATCCCGCCCGCAAGGCCGCCCCCGCCCCGGTCGCGAAGGTCGCTGCTCCCGTCGCCGCCAAGCCTGCCGCCGTCGTGCCGGCCGCACCGGTCGTCCTTTCCCGCCTCGAACAGCTCCGCCAAAAGAACGAATCCCCCAAGAACTGATCCCATGAATTTCCGCTCTCGCTTCGCCTTAATCACCCTGCTCGCCGCCGTGCTTTCGCCGGCCGCCTCCGCCGCTCCTGTCGCCTTCGACGAGGTGCGGGCGATTTTCGAGGGCAAGTGCCTGGAGTGCCATAATCCGGACAAGACCAAGGGTAAGCTATTGATGACCACCCGCGAGGCCTTCCTCAAGGGCGGCGAAAGTGGCCATGCGCTCATCGGTGTGAGCGCCGAGAAGAGCGAGATGGTCAAGCGCCTCACCTTGCCGAAGGAGCATGACGAAATCATGCCACCCAAGAACGGACCGCTGCCAGCCGCCGAGATTGATGTGATCCGCCGCTGGGTCGCGGAAGGAGCCAATTGGCCGGTCGGAGTCGTGCTCGCCGCTAAGGATAAGTCGAAGGAGGAAGCCAAGGCCGAGCTCACCCAGAAGCTGGCGACGCTCGAGAAACTGGAGATTTTCCCCGAGTCCATTAACCTCGAGACCAAGCGCGACTTCCATCGCATCGTCGTCTTCGCCACCTTCAAGGATGCGACCACTCGCGATGTCACCGCCTTCGCCGATCTGCGCGTCGCCGACGAGAAGGTCGCCAAGTTCGACGGCTATTCTATTCACGCCGTGACCGAAGCTGGCAAGACCGAGGTCGTCGCCCAGTTGGGCGGTAAGTCCGTCAGCATCCCCGTCGCCGTCAAGGACGGCCAGAAGGACCGGGCCGTCTCTTTCCGCCTGGACGTGATGCCGGTGTTCCTGCGTGCCACCTGTAACAGTGGCGGCTGCCACGGCGCCGCCCGCGGTAAGGACGGATTCCGCCTTTCGCTCTTCGGCATGGATCCGGATGGCGACTACGTTCGCCTCACTCGCGAGATGATCGGCCGCCGCATCAACCTCGCCATCCCTGAAGAGAGCACGCTCGTCGAGAAGGTCGTCGGCCTGGTGCCGCACTCCGGCAACAAGCTGTACGATGCGGATTCGCAGTACAATAAGACCATCCTCGAGTGGATCGCCACGGGCGCCAAGGATGACCCGGTCGATATCGCCAAGGTTACCGGCATCGAGGTCTTCCCGAAGCAGATCGTCCTCGAGGGCAAAGCCGCTACCCAACAAATCACCGTCCGCGCAACCTATTCCGACGGCACCGACCGTGACGTGACGAGCCTCGCGCTCTTCATGTCGAATAACGACCCCGTCGCTGCGATCGGCAAGGACGGTCTCGTGAAGTCCGGAGACCGCGGCGCGGCCTTCATGCTCGCTCGCTTTAACGTCTTCAGCGTGACCGCTCAGGTCATCGTTATCCCAAAGGGTCTGGTTTACGAACGTCCGAAGGCTATCGAGGTGAACTACGTCGACAAGGCCGTCAACGAGCGCCTCCACCGCCTGCGCATCGAGCCCTCGGGCGTTTGCACTGACGAGGAGTTTGTCCGTCGCGTCTATATCGACGTCGTGGGACTCTACCCCAAGCCGGCCGAACTCCAGGCCTTCCTTGCGGACAAACATCCCGACAAGCGTAAGCAGCTCGTGGAAGTCCTCCTGCAGCGCAAAGAATTTACTGAACTCTGGGTCATGAAGTGGGCCGAACTGCTCCAGATCCGTTCCGGTATCGCCGGGAACAATAACGTCGCGCCCTTCTACAAGAACGCGCTCCTGTATTACAACTGGATGGCCGATGAAATCGGCAAGAATCGCCCGATTAACGAGATCGTGGTCGACCTCCTTTCGGCTAACGGCGGCACGGTCTCCGTCCCGGCGGTGAACTATTACCAGAGCGAGCTGGACCGCCTCAAGCTGTCCGAGAACGTCGCCCAGGTCTTCATGGGCATGCGCATCCAGTGCGCCCAGTGTCACAACCATCCGTTCGACCGCTGGACGATGAACGACTACTACGGCTTTAATGCCTTCTTCGCGCAGATTGGTCGCAAGGCCACCGATGACCCCGCGGAGGTCATCATTTACAATAGCAAGGGCGGGGAGACGCAGCACTTCCTGACCAAGAAGAACGTGAAGCCGAAGTTCCTCGGCGGCGATGAGCCCGACCTCAAGCCTGGCGATGATCGTCGTCGCGTGATGGCCGAGTGGCTCGCCTCTCCGCGCAATCCCTACTTCGCACGTAATATCGCCAACATCGTCTGGGCCCACTTCCTCGGCGTCGGCGTCGTGGATCCGGTCGACGACGTCCGCGTCTCGAACCCGCCTTCTAACACTGAACTGATGGACGAGTTGGCCGCCCACCTGACGGATTACAAGTACGACGTCCGCAAACTCGTTCGCGACATCACCTCCTCGGCGGCCTACCAGCGCAGTTCGAAGACCAACGAGACGAACGCCAACGACAAGTTGAACTTCGCCCGTGCCCAGGTCCGTCGCGTCCGGGCCGAGGTGCTGCTCGACGCTATTTCCCAGATCACCGAGACCCCGAACAAGTTCCAAGGACTCCCGGTCGGAGCCCGCGCCGTCCAGATCGCCGACGGGGCCGTCTCGAACTATTTCCTCGAGACTTTCGGTCGCTCCAAGCGCGAATCGGTGGCCTCGACCGAGGTGAAGACCGATCCGAACCTCTCCCAGGCGCTCCACCTGATGAACGGTGACGCCGTTAACGACCGCATCCGCCGCGGACAGGTGGTTCAGAAAATGATCGCCGCCGAAAAGAAGGATGACGAGATCGTGAACGAGCTCTTCCTGCGCGTCTTCGGCCGCGCCCCCGCCGCGGTTGAAGCGAAGTCCGTCACTGCCGCCATCGCGGCTGACCCGGCCAATAGGCAGCTTGTGCTTGAAGACGCCTTCTGGGCGCTGATGAACTCGAAGGAATTCTACTTCAACCACTAATCTTATCGTTCGCATGTCCGCCGCCTTCCCTAGTTTCCGTTGGCTGACCCGTCGTTGCCTTATCTTGGCGGCGGGGTTGGTCTCTGCCGCTTCCTGGGCGCAAGACGCCGAGAAACTGACGTACGACGACCACATCCGCCCGTTACTCGAGAACAAATGCTTTTCCTGCCATAACCCTGACAAGAAGAAGGGCGGACTCGAGATGACCAGTTACGCTGGGTTAATGAACGGCGGCAGCGGCGGCGCGGTCGTGGACGCGGGCAACCCTCAGGCGAGCCGCCTTTGGACCTGCAGTTCCAAGAAGGAAGAACCCTTCATGCCGCCGGAAGGTGCGCCGCTCGAAGCCAAGGACCTGGCCCTACTTTCCAAGTGGATTGCCGGCGGGGTGCTCCAGGCCAAGGGCAGTGTCGCCAAGAAATCCAACAAGCCCAAGGTTGACCTGACTTTCGCTGGCGGTGCCGGCAAGCCGACCGGCCCCGTGGCGCGTCCAGAGAACGTGCTGCTCGAGCCCGTCGTCGTCACCCCGCGCACCTCGGCGGTCACCGCGATGGCGGCCAGCCCCTGGACGTCGCTGCTCGCCGTTGCGGGCCAAAAGCAGATCCTGCTCTACGACACCGATACACACGACCTCGCTGGGATCCTCCCATACCCGGAGGGCTATGCTCGTTCCCTGAAGTTCAGTTCGAACGGTTCGCTGCTCGTCATGGGTGGCGGCCGTGGCGGCAAGATTGGGCATGCCGTCGTCTGGGACGTCAAGACGGGCAAGCGCGTCACCGAGATTGGCAAGGAGTTCGACCAAGTGATGTCGGCTGATATCTCGCCCGACCATCGCAAGGTCGTCATCGCCACCAACACCAAAAAGGTGAAGTGCTTCGACGTCGCCAACGGCGAGGAGCTGTTCCTCATCACGAAGCATACCGAATGGGTGACTGGCGCTGACTTCAGTCCCGATGGCGTGCTCCTCGCGACTTCCGATCGCAACGGTAACGTCTTCGTCTGGGAGGCCGATAACGGCGGAGAATTCTACGCCCTTGGTCAGCATAAGGGGAGCGTCACCGACCTCGCCTGGCGCGCCGATTCCAATATCCTCGCGAGTTGTTCGGCGGACGGCATCATCATGACCTGGGAGATGAAGACCGGCAAGCAGGTTGCTAGCTGGGGCGCCCATGGCGGTAATGTCCAGTCTGTGTCCTTTACTCCGGATGGCCGCCTGCTTTCGTGCGGCGCCGACGGCACCACGGCGATGTGGAGCATCGACGGCAAGCGCATTGAGCAGGCTCAGGGCATCAAGCAGGGCGATCAGGTCGCCCGCGTCGTCGGGCTCTACGACTCCAAGACCTTCGTGACGGGTAACTGGCTCGGCGAAGTCCGTTTCTTCGAGACCGCCAGTGGCCGCGAACTCACTCAGGTTTCCAGCAACCCACCCAAGCTCGTCGACCGCCTTGCCGCGATCGAGAAGCGGCTGGCCGAACTGATTCCTGCCCTCGCCCCCGCTGAAGCCGCGGTGAAGGCCGCTGAGGCGCGCGTCCCCGCCGCTGAAGCTGCGCTGGCGAAGGTGAAGGCTGACGGCGAACCCGCCGCAAAGAAACTGGCTGAACTCGAGGCTAAGAATGCCGAGATCGCCAAGGGAATCACCTATTGGCAGGGACAGCTTGCCAAGGCCAAGACCGCTGAATCCAAAGCCAAGGCCACCAAGGGCCTTGCCGATAACCGTGGTGGCCTGACTTATTACGGACAGGAAATGGCCAAGTTGAAGCCAGCGGCCGCGGCTTTCCGTGCGGCCGAAGCCGACCTCGCGAAGGTTCGGGCGGACATCACGGCCGCTCAGGCCCAGGTCCGCGACGTCGTCGCCGAGACCACTGCGCACCGCGAACGCATCGTCACTCTCAAGGCCGCCCAGTTCAACGTCGGCGTCCTCACTGAGCAGGAGAAGTTGGCCAAGCTCGAACAGGACATCGCTGACCTCATCGCCGCTAAGGCTGACAATGAGGCCGCTAAGGTTACCGCGGCCGCGCGGATTGAATCCTCCAAGAAGACCATCGCGCAGAACGAAGATCAGATTCCTCGTCAGATAGAGGCGCTCGAAGCCTTGAAGGCCGAGTTTACCGCCCTGGATAAGACGCTTTCCCCTCACCGTCTCCGCGAGGCGGAGGCCATGGGCAAGATTGAGGCCCAACAGAAGCTGATCGACGCCAAAGGCGAGGATATCGTCCGTCTCGGCCAAGATCGGGACGCCGCCGTCGCTGTGGCTACCGCCGCCTCCGCCGCCTATCGTGATAAGTTCCCCGCTCCAACGCGCGCCCGCCTCACTGAGGCCGCCGCCAAGGTCGATGAGGTCAAGCAGTCAATCGCCGCCGCCAAGGCCGCCGTCGTGAAGGCGAAGGCCGCCGCGGAGGCTGATGGTGCGAAGTCGAAGATACTCGCGCTCGCCGTCGTCAAGGCTGCCGATGCTACCAAGCAGGCCGGAGCCTCGCTGGCGTTGGCTGAGAAGGCCTACGGGGAAGCGAGGACTTTCACCGCGGTCTTTTCCTTCAGTTATTTCTCACGGAAGAAACAGACCGAGGAGCAGGTCGCGCTCGCCAAGGCCGTGGCCACCAAGGCTCAGGTCGGCCAGACTGAGGCCGAGAAGGTTCTCGTCGCCGCCAAGTCTGCCGAGCAGACGTCCATCGCTGCGACGACCGCCGCCGAAGAGGCCGTGGCCGTCGCCTCGAAGAATCTCGCCCCCGCTGGCGCTGCCGTCGCTGCCATCTCGAAGGAACGCTCTAAGCATGCCGTCGAACGCGAGAAGCTGGCCGCTCCGGGGGTCGCCGCTGAAAAGGATTACGTCGCAAAGTTACCCGCCCTGAAGATTGCCTTACAGAAAGCTAAAGACGAACTCCCACCGCTTGAGCAAGCCCTCGCCGGAGTCCGTGCCCAGCTCGCCGAAGCCGGCAAGCCCGCGGAAGCCAAGCGACTGCTGGTCGAAGCCGCCGCCAAGACGCTTGAGCTTACCAAGAGCGAGAAAGTCAAAGCCGAGAAGGCGCTCGTCGCCGCCCAGAAGGATATCCCTCAGCGCGACAAGAATCTCGACGAGATCGCCAAGTCTTACGCCGAACTTACCCCGCAGGTCGAGCCGATGAAGGCCAAAGTGAAAGCCGTGCTGGATCAATATTTCGCGATGCTGCCGAAGCGCGAAGTCGCGAAGAAGAATTGATTCAAAGGGGTAGGGGTAGGGGTAGGTAATATTGGTAGGGACAGCACCTCGTGCTGTCCTTGCTTGTTTGGGTAGGGTCGGGATCGCGTCACGACATGGCCTTTCGTTTCGGGTGGCGGGTGGCAGCCCCGGGTGGCAGGTGGCGGGAATAGTTTGAGCAGGGAAGGGTGGTTTGACTCACCCCAGCCCCAGCCCTAGCCCTGTCTCTAGCCCTAATCACACTGCTCTCCCGTCGCCGTTTCCTGGAGTCCACCTTCGTAGCTGCCATCGCCGCTTCGCTCGGTGCCGCCGAAGGTAAATGTGCGCCACGCGTGGTGCTGCGGTCCTCGTGGCAGACGGTGAATATCGGCGATATTGCCCACACGCCGGGCATGCTTGCCCTGCTGGAGAAGTATTTCCCCGAGGCCGAGATCACCCTCTGGCCTTCCAGCGTCGATAACGGTGTGAAAGAGATGCTGTCCGCCCGCTTCCCGAAATTAAAGTTCGTTGAATCCAAGCCCGACATCGCCAAGCTCTACGCCGAGAACGATTTCCTCCTGCACGGCTCCGGTCCTTCCCTCGTGGGCGAGAAGCAGGTCGCACTGTGGCGCCAGCAAGGCCCGAAGCCTTACGGCGTCCTTGGCATCACGCAGGGTAAACCGACGACGGAGACGGCCGAGATCCTCAGCGGCGCGCAGTTCGTCTATTTCCGTGACTCGGTCTCGCTCGCGACCGCCAAGGCCGCCGGCGTGAAGTGCCCGGTGATGGAGTTTGGTCCGGACGGCGCGTTCGCAACCGACCTGCGCAACGAGGAGAAGGCCGAGGCCTTTCTGCATGGCTGGGGCCTCGAGCGCGGCAAGTTCCTCTGCTGCATCCCGCGTTACCGCATCACACCCTATTGGACGATCCACAAGGAGCGAGCGTTCGACCCCGTGAAGCAGAAGCGTAACGACGAGATGAAGGAGCATGACCATGCGCAGCTGCGCGCCGCGATTGTCGCCGTCGTGAAACAGACCGACCTCAAGGTATTAATCTGCCCCGAGGACCGCACCCAGATGGCCTTGGGCAAAGAGATCCTTTTCGATAAGCTGCCCGATGACGTGAAGGACCGCGTGGTGTGGCGTCAGGATTACTGGCTGACCGATGAGGCCCTGAGCGTCTACGTCCGGAGCGCGGGCCTTTTCGGCAACGAGATGCATTCGCCCATCATGTGCGTCGGCAGCGGCATCCCGGCCATCGTCTGCCGCTGGGCCGAGCAGACCTCCAAGGGCAATATGTGGAAGGATATTGGTCTCTCCGAGTGGCTGTTCAATCTCGACGACGAACCGCAGCTGGCGGGCATCGTCCCGGCCGTGCTGGCCATGGCCAAGGATCCTGTCGCCGCCAAGGCCAAGGTCGTCAAGGCCCAGGCTATCCTGAGCGAACGTCAGTCCGCGGCCATCGGCCGCGTCCGTAAGGGCGTAGGCGCCTAAGACGGCTTACTTCTTCGCCGGAGCCTTCGGCTTCGGTTGTTCGGCGAGCATGACCGTCACGGCCGGGGTGGGCTCGTTCGTGCCCACGAAGGCATTGTAGGCCTGCTGGAAGGCCGCAGCGTCGCGGACATCGCCTTCGGCGATCAGCCACTGGTAGCGCAGCTTGAAAGGGGCTTCTGGGGTGGCGACGCCTTTGGGGAAGGCACCGAAGCGGCCGTAATCGCGATAGGCCGAGAAGGCCGTGTCCTTCGGATTGGAAGGGTGGTTGAGGAGCAGGGCGGTGAAGGTCTTGCCTTCGACTGTGAAGACCTCGGCGACCCAGGTGAGGTCTTTCACTTTGTGGATCAGTACGTCCTTGCCCGGGTAAACGTAGGTCGTCTTCGTGCCGTCGATTTTCTCCGACGGACGGAACTGCGCGCCCGCGTGCTCGGGGTCGCCGTCGATCTTGGCTTCGCCGTGGTCGGGTTTGAGCGTGCTCTTCATCTCGATACCGAAATAGAAGGGTGCGGCCGGCTTCGTGAACGTGAAGGCGCGTTCTTCGGAGAGAATCGGCTTGGCCGAGGCGCCAGCGCCCTGCCAGTCGATTGCAGCGACGAAACCGTCGGTGATCGGCTTGATCGCCGTGACGACTTGGTCGCCACCGCTCATGTGCCAGCGGTCGTAGGTCTTGCCGTCGACCGTGATCTTCGCGAAGCCGAGCATGATGCCGCGGTGGTGGGGGAAGTTGAAGCCCGGGCCCTTGGTCAGGCGCAGGGCGCCGCTGGGGTCGAAGACGTGGAGGTAAGGCTTATACGTCTCCAGGCGCTTGGCCGGGGTGGAGACGTCGTGGGCCGTCATGAAGCGGCCGACGACCTTACCGTCCTGGACCACGTCGACGGCCTCGTTCGGGGATACCTTGATGTCGGCGGCCGATACGGTGGCGCAGGCGAATAGAGTGCAGATTACGAGCAGGGTTTTCATCGTTAATAGAATGCAACGGTCAGGGGTCGATTTTGACAGCAAAAACCTTCCCTCCGTGCAGGGTAGTCTTAGATTGGTACTGTCTCGCAAGGGTTAGGTTCGTCCTCATCCGGCCCGAAATCACCCCAACATGTCCCACGGCCAATCCTCTGACTTTAAGCGTAACCTCAGCCGGGAGATCGCCGGATATTTTATCGCTGTCCTGTGCGCCTTACCGTTCCGGTTCTGGTTGATGACGGAATTCGAAGGAACGAAGGATGGCTTCGGCTACTTCTGGAATAGCTACCTCAGCGGCATCTCCCTCGGCCTGATCGCAGTCGTCTTCGTCTCTAAACTCCGCCTGCGCTACAAGCTCGCCCTGACCTTCTTTCTCGTCGCGATCTGAGGCTTGGTCGGACGCGAGGGTAAGGGTTCTCATCCCTCCGGAGGGCTTAACCGGGCCTATCAGGCTTACCGTTAAGGCAAGTCTGTCGGCTAAGCCCTAGCTCTGGCCCTTGAGTGAAGCGAAATGTCTAGCTGGCGGAGAGGGGGGGGATTGATTGCGCTTCGCTTCAGGCCTCCGGCCCGATGCCTCCGGCATCGTCTGTTCGGCCTGCGGCCTCACCGAACCTGGGTTCTCATCCCTCCGGAGGGCTTAACCGGCCCTATTATGCTTACCGTTAAGGCAAGTCTGTCGGCTAAGTCCTAGC